>CAYXEE010000290.1:3589-3862 GCA_964463935.1 uncultured Chitinophagaceae bacterium
ATTTTATAAAAAACAAAAAATAGTATAAGCCAGAAAATAACGAACACCCAGCCGGCAACAAAAATCGTTCCTGCCGCTGTAGCTAATCCTCTGCCGCCGTGAAACTTAATCCAGATAGAATAACAATGACCAAATACTGCGGCGCTCATTCCCATAATAATTGCAGCAGCATCATTGGGAAACAGATACATTATTGCTAAGACAGAGCAGATTCCTTTAAGAATATCTGCAGCCGTAACAACAGCTCCAATCCATTTCTTCCCTGTAACTTCA
>CAYXEE010000291.1:0-3840 GCA_964463935.1 uncultured Chitinophagaceae bacterium
ATCAGCTCCACAAAATCGGTATGAGATTTTTTACGAAGTAAGGAAGTATAAGTGTTGAAGTTTAGTTTTAGAAAATTCAGATAATCGGGATTCGCAACGAAAAGTTCGTCCGCCTTCGGCGGATCAGCAACACTTAATTAAAATTGCCAAGCGCTGTACAACTTTATTTTAGACAACCCTGCCAGATCCGGAAGGAAGCAACAGCCTCTAATAAGAAGTGTGATACAGTAAGCTTGGCTTTTTATTTCTCCAAACAAATCCAAACATAGGTTTCAACTCTGTTTCTTTCCTTGTTTGCAACTCAATATTTTTGTACCTTTCATTGAAAGCGCAAAATAAACGCTTGTAATTTCATAATTTTTAGTAAGTTATGCGGTATTACGCTCTGCGTTACCGCTGATTTGTAGAAAGGTGTAATGCGTAAAGAAATTTTAATAAATTCAGTCGGAAACGAAATTCGGATTGCTATTACTGAAGAAGGAAAACTGGCTGAATTATTTGTAGAAACCCCAGAAAAAGAGCGGATGGTTGGAGATATTTATGTGGGGAAAGTTGCCCGAATAATGCCCGGAATTCAAGCCGCGTTTATTGATCTTGGAATGCAGCAAGATGCGTTTCTTCATTTTTCCGATATTAGCAATTCGCAAGACCAATACGATGCAATGCTGGATGAAGAGGATGACGATTCTGATGAAGATGATTCGGATTTCAGCAATGGCGATTATGGCACAATGCAAAAGCCAAAAGCTCGAGTGCAAAAGCCGCGTCAAGAAATAAAAAAAAATAATGAAGTAAATCTTCAAAAAGGGCAGGAAATAATTATTCAGATCACCAAAGAACCTGTCGGCAAAAAAGGTGTTCGAGTTACTTCCGATGTTTCCCTTCCCGGAAGATTTTTGGTTCTGCTTCCGTTTGATGGAAAGGTCGGCATTTCTAAAAAAATCAGCAGTTTTAAGGAGCGCCGAAGATTACGGAAACTCGTCCGTTCAATTCTTCCTCAGAATTTCGGCGTTATAGTTCGAACTAATGCAGAAAATCAGGACGAAAAATTATTTCTTGCCGACCTTGAAAACTTGTTGGAAACGTGGCGCAAGATTGAAAAAAGTGTAAAGGAAGAACAAGCTCCGGCGCTGCTGTATAAGGATATGGCGACAACGTCAAGCGTTATACGCGATTTGTTCCGCGATGATGTTGAGCGCGTTGTAATCGACGATAAAAAATTGTTTCGGGAAATTAAAGCGTATGTTAAAGTCTATTCGCCGGAGTGGACTGATAGAATTGAATATTACAATAAGCGCGAACCGATTTTTGATTCGACCGGCGTGGAAAAAGAAATTGCAACAACGCTTGCTCGTAAAGTGTGGCTGAAAAATGGCGGCTACATTATTGTTGAACAAACCGAAGCTATGACGGTTATTGATGTAAACAGCGGTCGCTACGCAGCCAAACAAGAACAGGAGCAAAATTCTTTACGAATAAATCTTGAAGCATCGCGCGAAATTTCGCGGCAAATCCGTTTGCGCGACCTTGGCGGAATTATTGTTGTGGACTTTATTGATATGGAAGACGATAAGAATAAGAAAAAAGTCTATGACGAAATGAAGAAAGAATTTAAACGCGATAGAGCAAAACATACAATTCTGCCCTTAACGGAATTTTGTTTAATGCAAATTACCCGTCAAAGAATTCGACAATCAATTATACACAGTTTCAACGAGCCGTGTCCGACGTGCGGTGGAAGCGGAATGATTCAATCGAAAACTACAATTATGAGCAGCATTGAGCGTTGGATTCGCCGTTTTCGTTCCGAATCAAAAGAATTGCGGCTGCGAATTCGTGTGCATCCGAGCATGGCGCAGTATATTAACGACGGAAAATTTTTCAGCAATAAAACAAAATTGATGCTGCGATTTTTTGTTCTTATTTCTATTGAAGAAGATAAATCTCTTCAGATTGACGACTTTAGATGTATTTCTGTAAAACAAGATAAAGATATTACACCCGATTATATTAACTAGGAGTTTACATGAAATTTTTTATTGATACAGCAAATTTAAATGAAATAAAAGAAGCGGCAGCAATGGGCGTGTTAGACGGAGTAACAACCAATCCTTCGTTAGTTGCAAAAGAAGGGAAAGAATTTATTCCGCTGTTAAAAGAAATCTGCGCCGTAGTAGATGGACCGATCAGCGCAGAAGTTGTTGCAATGGATTTTGACGGCATAATGAAAGAAGGAAAAGAACTTGCAAAAATTCATAACAATATTGTTGTAAAACTTCCGTTAATTAAAGATGGATTGAAAGCGGCAAAAGCATTTAAGGCGGAAGGAATTCGCACAAACGTAACGCTCTGCTTCAGCGCAAACCAAGCGCTGCTTGCGGCAAAAGCGGGAGCAACATACATTAGTCCATTTGTAGGCCGGCTTGATGATATCAGCACGGAAGGAATGCAATTGATTGAACAGATTGTAACAATCTACAATAATTATGGATATGAAACGGAAGTTCTTGTTGCAAGCGTGCGTCATCCTATTCACGTTGTTCAGGCGGGATTGATTGGCGCGCATGTGTGCACAATGCCGTTTAAAGTAATTGACCAGCTTATAAAGCATCCGTTAACCGATATTGGACTTGAAAAATTTCTTGCCGATTGGAATAAAGGACAGAAAAAATGAAACGGACTCCGTTTTACGAACTTCATAAACAGTGCGGCGGAAAAATAGTTCCTTTTGCGGGATATGAAATGCCTGTGCATTATGCAGGAATTATTGAAGAACATAAAGCAGTGCGTAATGCAGTCGGCGTATTCGATGTTTCTCACATGGGAGAATTTTTTGTGTCGGGAGAAAATGCGCTTTCATTTCTCCAGAAAATTACCGTGAACGATGTTTCAAAACTATCGCCGGGCAAAGCGCAATATTCCGCAATGTGTTATGATGACGGCGGAATTGTTGACGATTTGCTTGTGTATATGCTTGCAGAAAATGAATATATGATTGTTGTGAACGCATCGAACATTGAAAAAGATTTTGACTGGATGAAGAAATTCTCTCCGGCTGATGTTCGTTTTGAAAACAAAAGCGATGAAACCGCTCTGCTTGCAATTCAAGGACCAAAATCTCTTGAAACACTGCAAAAACTAACGGCGGTAGATTTGAAATCAATTTCATATTACAATTTTGTAAAAGGGAGCGTTGATGGAATTGAAATGATTATTTCGCGCACCGGTTATACCGGAGAATTGGGGTTTGAAATTTATTTCTCTGTTCAATACGCCGAAAAAATTTGGAATGCGCTTTTTACTGCGGGAAAAGAATTTGGAATTACTCCTATTGGTCTTGGCGCGCGTGATACGTTGCGTCTTGAAATGGGATATTGTTTGTATGGGAATGACATTGATCAAACGACAAATCCTATTGAAGCAGGACTTGGCTGGATTACAAAACTTTCAAAACAAGATTTTAATGCAAAAACTGTTTTGGAAAAAATTAAATCCGATGGACCGAAAAGAAAATTAGTCGGAATGGCGTTACAAGAAAAAGCAGTTCCGCGCCACGGATATTCTATAATTGTAAACGGAGAAAGCGCCGGCGTTGTAACAAGCGGAACGTTTGCGCCTTCATTAGAAAAAGGAATTGCAATGGGATATATTGCCGTTCCGCATTGTGAAATTGGCTCAGCGGTTTTTATTGATGTGCGGGGTAAACTTTTTGAAGCAGCAGTTGTTCAACTTCCATTTTTGAAAAAGAACTAATTGTTGTACTACGAAGGATTGGTATTATGAAAATTGAAGTCTTTTTTTCGCCGTCGCAAGTGGATGATTTATTTTTGCGCGATAAAA
>CAYXEE010000292.1:0-3827 GCA_964463935.1 uncultured Chitinophagaceae bacterium
GCCGTGAACAAACATTCGCATTTCACGATAGCTGAACACATCTAATGCTTTGTACGTAAAACGTTTTACCGCTTCTTTACTTTGTCCGTCTTGCAAATTTTTTACTATTAACGCAAGAGATTGTTCGTTGCCGTACACTTCTTCATCCGGTTTTGTTCTATCGCGTTCGCGCAAACCGGAAGCTGGAGATGTATAACCTTGGCGGCTGTTGTCTTCTATATTCATTACAGAAATAGAAAATGAGTTGTCAACATTTTTTCTATTCGCCGGCTCCCACTGATTTCCGATAAGATTAAAATCTGCAATTCTAATTTCTACTTCGGAACTGAATCCGCTGAACCACAGACGAACAAATTCAATTGAAGAAAAATTCGGTTTGCCGATAGAATCTTTGTACGCATTGATTGGAATACGATATTGATACCAACTGTTCCATCCGCCGCCAATCAATTGCGTATTTGTGGAAGTTGTATCTAAATTTAATTCGTATTCAAAATAATCGTTGCGTCTATCCAGAACGTTGTTGCGATTCATATCTTCCGTATCGGGATAGCGACCAATATCATTTTTGCTGTTCCCTTCCGTACCGTTTATAGAAAGCAAATCTGTAAGCGAAACATAATTATCGCCTGCGGGATCATTTTCAATTTCCTGAAAGTCCGCTTTGTTTGCAGCAATAAAAGTTGCGTATTTAGCGCGTTCCTGCGCGTCGGTTATTCCGTCTATACCGACATCTTCTCCTTCGTTCAAAATTCCATTTTTGTAATTATTTACAATTCCATCTTCCGTATCTAATTTTTCATTCGGGATAATATCTTCGCTTATTGCGCCAAGGTCAATATACATTTTTGATCCGGGATTTATATTTCCTTTTTCAACTTTTACCCATATTTCAATATAACCGATATTTTCTTTTACCAAATCAATTGCGCTGGTAGAAATTGTTCGCTGAATTCCTCCCCAATTCTCTTCCGGTTTCGATAAAGTTTGTTTTAGATTTGGTGAAAAATTATATTGCCCGCGCTTTTTCGGATTAAAGGCAACGTTCATTACTTGCACAAACTCGTTTCCTCTGGCTACGCTTTTAATTGGTTTGTTTTGCTCGTCATAACCATAAATATCATTCACTGTAACAGTGTTGTAAAGATTATACCAATACGCTTTTGCTTTGGAATACATTTTTAGCGTGTCGGGACGGTAATTGAGTTTGCTAATATCAACGCCTGCTTGGTATTCCGGCGGACTTATATCGCGCCACATTCCGTACGAAACGCCGAGCGGAATAATTCTTTTTGCTCCTTCAAAATCGTCAATGTAAGCAATTCCTTGTCCTGCATCCTGCGGAATCGGGCTCTTTTTTGTATTCGGGTCAGGACTCATATATGCCGCTTCGCCGCGCAAAGAAAATTCCGATTTTGCTTTTGTATCAATTAGCGGAAGCGCATCGAGCGCTTTGGTAAGAAAATCAAGGTCGCCGCCGGTCTGTCCGTCAATTCCAAAAATTGTATTATTCATCGGCTCTTCATTCAACCGCACTTTATCGGAAAGCGTTTGCTGATTAAGATTCATTATTGCAAAGCCGAATTTTGTTTTTTCAGAAATATCCACCTCGCCGCGCAAACCGAGCAGAGTTTTTGATGCAAGCTGGAACAAATCATTCTGCTCAAATTTAATTTGCAAATTTGCTCCCGGGACAAGCGCCGATTGATTTTTAATTATTACCTGCCCGATAATATAATCTACTGTGTAATCAACATTCGGCGTTAACGGCGTTCCATCTAAAAGAACTTGTACGCTTCCTTCTACAACATTAAATCCTAGATTGATTGTGTTGGAACTTGATGCCGTTGTTTTTCCAACAATATAAAATTTATCTTTTTCAGAATTGTTTTGCGCATATTGAGCAAGACCTGTGTACAGCGTATCAAACCGATATGTAGTATCAGATTCTGTAATTTTTAATTCATTAAAAGCATCCGTTAAACCTTGACCATACGGCTGTAAACGCGGAAAAATTATTTCGCCTCGTTCTTCGTCAATTGTCCAGTACGGATCGTAATCAAATATGCCGTCGCCGATGCCATTGCTTCCCAGCGATCCATCAGCATTATACCTATCCAATCCGAACACTTGAATCCATTTCTTATCGCCGATATTTTCTGCATCAACCTGTCCCGATTCGCGCCGAACAATTTTTAATTCAAACCCTGCTTTCTGAATTTTTCTTACGCCCATTGGATAGATATTTTTTAACTGTAACGACCAGGCCAAAGAAAACTCCGGCTTTAAATTTTCCGGTTTAATCAATTTTAATATTAACGTATCGGCAGTTCCCAAATCTTTTTGTTGTGTTCCATAACAAATATCGTCGGCATTGCCAGGGCCATTTTCTATTCTATATGCAATAGCGATGGCAAACCCGTCTTGCACTGTTCTATTAAGTGAAATATATCCTGCTGTTCGATTTATTTTATAGTCTTTATTCGGATCAAGTTTTTCCCAATCGCCGTACGAAAATGTTCCGCTGCTTTTTAACTCATGTTTATATCTTCGCAGATATTGATACATTGTATCGTTGACAAATGTCGGCGGCAAATCCAAAAAAGCATATCCAAATTTTTGATCGGTTTTTTGCGTATTTCTGTAAGAAATATACACTTCATATTCATTATCTTTTAATTGAAGCTGCTGTTGGCGAATATCTACAATCTGGCGGCTTCGTATCAGGGGCTCAAAATAACGAATGTATGCGGTATCAACAAAAAAGTGATCTTTGGAATATTCCCACGCGCGTTTTTCAAACGGAATTTCTTGACTTCCGCCGGTAACCGTTTTTTCCTGAATTTGTCCTTTTTTCTGCGATGCGATTGCCGTTAATTTTAATGGACCAATTTGAAGTCCTGTTTTAATACCAAACAACGCAGAACTGCTTGTTACAAACGAAGAATTTGTTGCAAGCGAAACGTTACCCGCTTCCACGCTTTGAACAATTTCATCTTCGTAGCCGGTATATTTTATTTTTAATTGGTTTTCATATTCAAACGTACGCTGCGTGTTCCAGTCCGCAAGAATATTCAATTTATCGCCGATTGTTCCGCTGACATTTATCTGCACTTCCTGCGAAAAATCCGGTTCGTTGCGGTTGCTTGCATACGGATTGTTGGATTGAATATCGGTCTGCGTATTTCGAAACGCTGCGCGAATATCCACCGCACCGGAAATTACAAGATTGATTCTTGGCGGACCAAAAATTGAAAAAACAGGATTTGCCGGAACAGGAATATCAATATTGGTAAACGAACCAAGAAGATCGCCAAGATCGTTCTTTTTCTTTTTCGACGGATCTTCTTTCAACATCAATTCCGCAAAATTTTTTGCTAAATCATTCTGTGCGCGAAGTTTTATGTATTCATCAATAGGAATTTTTACCGGAATGCGAATGTCTTTTCCGCCGATTGTTTCGCGCACAATAACAAACTTACCGGTTGAATCTAATTTTACTTCGCGCTGAATTGCTGCCGGAGTTTTTAATATAAACGGACTTGAAGCGGGGGAAAACGGATTTGCGGTCTGCGAATCGTTCTGCTTAAAGGGAAAATTTTCTTTTAAGAAAAGCGTATCTAACGAAATGCCGCTCTTTTTTGTTGAATCTGCTGAAGTTGAATCTGCAAAAGAAGTTTTGGCGGAATCATTTTCAAAATCTTGACGCCCAATTGCAGCAACAGGATCATTTTCGGTTGAAAAATAATGCACGTTCGGCGGCAGCGGACGATTTCCAACAATGCGCGCATTAACGGAGGAAACCATTAACGCAACGGAAATTGCAA
>CAYXEE010000293.1:0-3821 GCA_964463935.1 uncultured Chitinophagaceae bacterium
GACCTTACAAACTTAAGCGTGCCTCGCTCAGCATGACCATCTGCGTAACTTCAGGATTTTAATTTTCTGGATGCCAGCTTTCGCCGGAATCAAAAAAAAATTGCTTTATCAGCGGTCTAAATATAGAAAGGAAAAATAATTATGTCATCTGAACTAAAAACTCCAGCGCCATACTGGAATCCTTACGTTGCAGGAATTGGACTCGGTCTTGTTCTTCTTCTTGCGTACGTAATTATGGGACGCGGACTCGGCGCATCCGGCGCATTTTCAACAGTGGTGAGTGCAGGCGTTGCCAAAGTTGCGCCGCAGCATGCTTCACAAAATAATTTTTACGCAAACTATCTTGGCGATGGAACAACAAGCCCATTTAAAGATTGGCTTGTGTTTGAAGTGATCGGCGTTTTCATCGGCGGATATTTTTCTGGAACACTCGCAGGAAGAGTAAAAAAAGGAATCGAAAAAGGTCCAAACACTACGAATGCAAAACGTCTTATGTTTGCAATTATCGGCGGCGGAATTATGGGATTCGGCGCTAAACTTGCGCGCGGCTGTACAAGCGGACAAGCGCTAACCGGCGGAGCAGTTCTTAATGTTGGCAGCTGGGCATTTATGCTGTGTGTATTTGCCGGCGCATACGCAGTTGCATATTTCATGAGGAGACAATGGTTATGAACGCACCATTTTTTAAATTCGAATATTTTGGAGACGATGTAAGTCTCGTTCTGGCTGTTCTTATCGGAATCGGTTTTGGATTCTTTTTAGAGCGCGCTGGTTTCGGAAGCGGAAAAAAACTTGCCGCACAATTTTATTTTAAAGATATGACGGTTTTAAAAGTTATGTTTACCGCAATTGTTACTGCTATGCTCGGAATTTATTTTTTAAGCGTTATCGGTTTTATGGATTTAACGCTTGTTTATCTTACACCGACTTATCTTGTTCCGCAAATTGTTGGTGGATTAATTCTCGGTGTTGGATTTGTTATCGGCGGTTATTGTCCTGGAACTTCGTGCGTTTCTGCGGCAACAGGAAAAATTGACGGCGCAGTTTATTTAGCAGGAATTTTCATCGGCATTTTTATTTTCGGAGAAATGTATCCACTGCTCGAAGGTTTTTACACCTCAACACCAATGGGACAAATAACGCTATCAACATTGTGGAATATTCCGTACGGAATGTTAGTGTTTGCTGTTGTGGTAATGGCGCTCGGCGCATTCGCCGCGTCAGAATGGGGCGAAAAGAAAATGGCTGAGAAGAAAGGATAAGAGAATGAAAAATATTTTTGAAAAACTTTCGCTCAATCAAAAACTTGCCGCCCTTGCGCTTTTTCTCGGAGCCGCAGCGTTGCTGGCAGGAGATCCTTACAGAGGTCCCGAAGTAACAGTAAACACAAAAGAACTTTCGCTTATTGTGAATAACGAAGTCGATCATATTTCCGTTGATGAACTTGCCGATTGGATTATAAAAGGAAAATCTGATTTTCGTTTGATAGACCTGCGCACAGAAAAAGAATTTTCTGAGTACCACATTCCACAAGCGGAAAACGTTGCCGTAGCAGCTTTGCCTGATTTTGGATTAACAAGAAATGAGAAAATTATTCTTTATTCCGAAGGAGGAATTCATTCTGCGCAAGCGTGGTTTTTATTGAAAGCGCAAAAATATAACGGCGCGTATATTCTTTTCGGCGGACTGGAAGAATGGAAAGATCGAATTCTTTTCCCAAAACTTTCAACAACGCCTACGGCTGAAGAACAAAAACTTTTCGAAAAGAAAAAAGAAATTGCGCTGTACTTCGGCGGCGTTCCGCAAACCGGAACTACTGAAGTTGCTCAACAGACCATTGCCATGCCGAAACTATCAGCTCCCGCAGCCGCTGCTGTAAAACCTGCAGGCGGGAAAAAGAAGAAAGAGGGATGTTAAAATGAAAACCTCGCCTAACATGCGAGGTTTTTTTATCGCAAAAATAAAATAAGAGAAAGCGCAAAACTTATTGATTGCAATAGAAGTAAAAAACCAAGCGTCTTAAATTTCATTCGTGTTTGTAAACGAATTGTACCTGCAATTGCGTGAACAATAATTGGTATAAAAGCAAGAATTGTAAATGTAGATGTGAATTTATAGAGTGCTAATGCCGCAATTGTAAAAACCATTACGCAATGATAAAGAATATTCAACCAACCGAGCGATAATTTTTCAACAAAATTCAATTTTTCTTTTTTAAGAGATGATGCGCGAATTTTCATGTGAACATAAAATACCGAGCTTCCAAAAAATAGAAAATTTAAGATCCAAACAACAAACGAAATAGAATCAACTCTTTCTGTAAGAACATAATATGCGCACGGCGCGCTGATTGTTAATCCTGCAACAGAAACCAAATCACTGGTAATTGATTTTTGAACTGTTCGAGTTAATAAAGAATTTACAACAAGCGTTAACATTCCAGCCAGTGCAAAAAGAATTACAACCCATAATTCATTAAAAAGCAGCGGCAGTGAAAAAATTATTCCAATTGATAAATATATTGCCGCCCAAAATACCGCCGCATCTTGCTTTGCTTTATTTACCGGCTCGTTAAATATTTTTCGAAGTAATGTTTGAATCGGAACATAGCTCATAAACACGCCAAGCGATGAAACTGCAAGGAAGAAAAAATTCCATGAAAACGTTTCGGCGTAACCGACGCCGATAAGCATTGGAATAAACAGTACAGCCCAAGAACCGTGTTCGCGCGTAATAATTGGTTTTGAAATAGAAAGCATTGGAATTTTTATTTTGCGTAACTTTAAAATTTAACTGAAGTTACGCAAAATAAAAAAATGCTTCGACTCGGCACAAAAAATTAAGGTCATCCTGAGCAAATCCTTTGTTTTTTGAAGGATGCGCCGAAGGATGACCTTACAAACTTAAGCGTGCCTCGCTCAGCATGACCATCTGCGTAACTTCAGAACTTAATAAGAATATTCATTTTTTATTTCATAAAAAAGGCACGGAGCTTTCCGTGCCAATTTGTTTTATAGCCAAAAATAATTTTTAACGAATTGGAATTTCCTCCGCCATTTCTTCTGCCGGTCGTTTATCTTCAATTTGCTTGGAAAGCTGCGGAGCTTGTTCGCGTAAAATTTTTCGTACTGTAACGTGCAGCCAAAGATGGCTGATAAGCGTTACGACAAAAAAGAACATCCACGCCGTTGTCCAGATTCCGGTCGCTTTCAGCAAGTAGCCAAAAATAATCGGACAGAAAAATCCGCCAAGACCGCCGATAACGCCAACAATTCCGCCGACAACGCCGACTTCTTTCGGAAAATATTCGGGAATATATTTATACACTGCCGCTTTCCCAATTCCCATTGCAATGCCTACAATAAAAACAAGCAACGTAAAAATCCAAACATTAGCTTGAAAATAAATGTGTGTAATTCCTTTTGCAAGCAATTGTTTCTTTACAATTGTATCTCCCACGTTCACTACCGGTTCCTGCCAAAAAGAAAATGTTGGAAGCACAAGCGTCTGCTCATCGTACGATTGCAATTGCGCTTTCTGCATTATCGGATATGTTTTTCCATCAACTACAATTTTTTCATTTGTAATTTCCTGCACCGTTCCTTTTTTTTCTGCAATAATTCCCTGCCCCGGCGATTCAATATCCATTCGCGGAAGGCACAGAAGAACAAAGCAAACTAAACACCAGCCGAACACCCAATACATAACAGCGCGCGCTCCAAATTTATCCGAAAGCCAGCCGCCGAGCGCGCGAATTACCCCGGAAGGAAAACTAAAAATACTTGCCATTAGTCCGGCAAGCGCAACAGACATTCCGTACG
>CAYXEE010000294.1:0-3815 GCA_964463935.1 uncultured Chitinophagaceae bacterium
GCTGTTTGTCATTGCGCTTCCGTTCCCTTTTCTGCGAATAAATCCGCGCGCAGTATCAATGACAAAATCCTTTCCTTCAGAATAAACTTGTCCCGTTTTAGAATTTTTCACTTCTAAAATATTATCGCGGAACAAATACTGGTGATCTAATTTTACAAAGTTCGTGTCGAATAATTGAACTTCGGTTATTACCGGAGTTTGTTTAACAACGTAGTAATTTGTTTTATTTGAAATTGTGCCGTTCAGATTCAATTTATCGGAAAAAACAATGTCATATTTTACATTATCTTTAATTGATAAATCATCGACGATTGAAATTTTTAATTTTCCTGTTGCGCTGCCGGAAATTTGATCAATAATATTTTGCGATGCAAATCGCGGCAATGTGTAACCGCTGACGCGCGGACCGGGAATTACTTTTACGGTATTAACATCAAATGTTAATTCCGAAGTTACCGGATCAACGCTGATTCGCTTCGTACATTCTGTCGGAGGATACGTAAATATATCTCCATGGTCGTAAGAAACTACAGCATAATAATATGCTTGTCCGTTAATTACATTGTTAGAATCTACAAACGAATGAACAATTCCCGTATTATCTCCGAGATAATACGCAACGCCCCGTTGATCGTACGGAACGACAGAATATCCTTTGTAAAAATCTTCAACTAATGCGGCATCGTATTTTCCGTTTTTATTTACATCAATATAATATTCACCCGGATCGTATCTTCCATTTTTAGTTTTCGAAGTATCGCTTTCAAACAATGGTTCGGGTCTTAATGCAACATCAAATTTTGCAACTTTTCCATTCGATGTAGTTAGCGGCGAGTATAAAAACGGCGAACCAAATCCATCGGATACTGTGTTAATATCGCTGAATTGCGGGTCTGTGCTTCTATAAATAACATATCCTTCAAAATCTTTTCCAAGAATCGGGTCAACGCTCTCTTCTGCGCTAGCATCCCAATACAATGTTATTTTTTTATCTCCAGGAACTGCATTTACAATCGGTTTATCAGGCGGACGAATGAATTGATAATTTTGATTGTAAATTACTTGAACAGTTCTCGCCGTAATTAACAAATCATTCAAATCCGTACCCATTAACAGCGCAATTGAAAATCGTTTAATTGAGCCGTCCGTATTTCTTTTCTTTAAAGCAATTTTTCCAGTTCCGTAAAGAAAATTTATATCTGTAAGATTTGGAATTGTATCATTAAATTTTTTTTCTAAAATTCCCCAAATAACTTCATCATCTTTAAACGCAATTTCAGTCCACGCCCAGCTTTTAAATGCGGTTAATCCAATCTGGTCGGATTCATCAAGGTCGGTCAATTCAAAATGCGGTTCGCCCGGATGAAGCGGATCAAGCGTGCCATCCGGTAGTCGTTTCCCTGCAGTCGGAACGCCGTCTCCTTCTCCTTCGTCTTGCGTATCAGGAACGCCGTCCACGCCAACATCGTCGTTCTTCGGATTCCAATCGCCGTCATTATCAACGCCGTCCGTTTGGCTTTCATCGGCAAGAAGCGCGGGATTTTTTCCATTCGGAACTCGGTCGGCATCATTATCAATTCCATCGGTAGAATTTCCCGGACTTTCTAAAAATTTGCATCCGTTGTAATGTGTGGGAATATTCAAATATCCTTTCCCATCATTATCCCAAAGATAAACTAAACTGCGCGAATAAACGGGAACTTGAATTCCGGTTTTCGTTACAGAATCAAACGGCGAAATAAAAAATCCAAGATCATCTTGATTCTCCGGCGAACTTGCGCCGCCGACATCAACATCGCCGTACATTCCAAAATAGACTGTATCAAGATCGCGGTCAGAATAATTCTGCGCCGTGTAAATAAAAAAGATACAATTCTGCGCCAGCGAATTACTCCATTGAAGCGCGCGGCTTTCTAATTTTACGCCAAGTCCTCGTATTGATGTATCGGTGGGAACAGGAAAATATCTGAACTCGCTGTTGTGTTTATCATCCATTCCCCACAACACTTCAAGGTCGGCATTGGGAACATCCTGCCGAACATATCCGGGCCACACATACTCCCCTTTCTCAAAATTGTACCACGATTGAGGCCAGCTGTCCGGTTTTCCATCTTTTGGATTCACATCTACGGCAGGATTCGACGCCATTACTTTTGAAGAGAGATCAACATATTCCGGCAGAGGTCTCCATCCATAAATTTGACGCGAGTCATACGGATTTACATCTTTAGCGTATCTATCATTTATTGCATCAGAAAGTATATGTCGAATTGGAGTGGAACGCACTAATAACCACGATGCGCCGGAATTTGTTGTACGCGATAAACCTCCTTCAACGCCGACATATAATTCGTTGAGAGAAAATGCCAGCGCTGCATACGTATAATTGCTTTGCAAACCGGAAGAAATTGAACTCCAAGAATTTCCTGCGTCGGTTGATTTAAATGTTCCCCCGCCGAATGCGCCAACAAGTAGAATTGTTCCGGCAGAGTCCGAAGAAATAGAATGTAGCGGAAATGTTGTAAATGAATTTAATTTACTCCACGCCGCTCCTTCATTAGCGGATTTGTAAACTCTATTTTTTGCCAGCGCAAACAAATTTCCATTTTTATCAAACTTAAGAGCGGCAAAAACAGTATCAGTAGAATCAATTCCACTCGTAAGTCTGCTCCACGCTTTTGTATTTTCAACATATTTCCAAATGCCCGCGCTTCCTGTTGCGGCAAAAACATTTCCGGTTGATGAACGTTCAATAGAATTTATTTTGAACTGTGCAACTCGCGCTGTATCTAAATTTTTCCACGTCTTTCCCGTATCAATAGATTTGTAAACGCCAAGCGCAGTTCCTGCATAAATTTCATTTTGAATACTTACAAACAGAGAAATTACATTTAAATTTCCAAGCGAAGTATTTGTTGAGATCCATCCGTTTTTTGCCGGAAGTTTTTTAAATATTCCTGAACCGCCGGTAGCAACAAAAACAGTATTGTCGGATGTAATGCCAAGCGCATTTGTTCGTTTGTCCGACAAACCGGAATCTACTTCAATCCAATTTGCGCCGCCATTTGACGAATAAGCCACGCCGTTATCGCTTGCAACAAAAATTTTACCATCATTTGATTTTGCAAGCGCAGAAATTTTCTCCGCTACATTAACCGCCGCGCCGACAAAAGGACCAAATTGATAAATATCGCCAAGTCCGCGCCACACCATATTATTTACGTTGCGGATTAAACCGTCTCCCGGAGCAATTCCGCCGTAATCGTAAATATTTCCTACAATTTGATTTCCATTCATTAAAAAATACCGCGCATCGGAAAAAATATTTTGCGCTTTTGCCATTCTACCGGAAATATCTTTCTGCGCTTGCTGAACAGTCGGTGGAATTTGCGGCTGCGGCGCGCGCTGATTTTTTAATGAATTCGCTGTGCGCCGTACTTCATTGTAAACATTCTGCAAATTGTTTGTTTGCGCAGTAATTATGTTGTAAAAAATTAACGTCAAGAAAAAAATAAATGCGTGTTTCATAATAGTCGTATTCCTGTGCAAAAATCAAAAATTAAATGTAATTCCAGCGCGCACTTCGCGCGGCGGAGAATAGTACGACGGGTTGTTGTAATACTCTTCCATAGAATGCACGCCGTTAACTAATCCAACATGTCTGTCTATTACCGCCCCTTCGCCCCGTTTTCCAGCTAACGTATATGTTGAACGTCCTGTATCGTCAAAAACATCTATTTCATTCAAACGATCAAACAAATTGTAAATTCTAACAAACAGCGTCATTGTTATATCGGTAAGTTTAAATTCTTTTT
>CAYXEE010000295.1:0-3795 GCA_964463935.1 uncultured Chitinophagaceae bacterium
ATGAAATAATGCAATTTGTCTGGGAGCCGGCGCACGATAGTCCCGACGGCTCTCCATGTTTTGCATTCGGCGAGTGAACTAAATAGCGAATATCTCTTATCGGTTCATTATTTCGCAGTCGTTGGGAATATTGTTCTATAATTTGATATTCCATTATTCCGCCCCCCATCGTTCCGGCGGTTTTTTTATCGGCAGTTACTGCAAGTTTAAATCCGCTTTTGCCCGGCGATCCTTTTTCGTGATCAACAACCGCAACAAACGCAACAGGATTTCCTTTTGTTAATTGTTCGAGAATAAATTTCCAAATTGATTTTTTTTTCATATTATTTTTTACCGCTAAAACACAAAGGCATGAAGAGTTATTTACTGAAGAATTATTATGCGAAAGAGATGTCCGACATCTTTGTAATCCGATTACAATACTCCTTCGCGATTTTGCGCAAGATTATTCTATCGAAACCACTCATAACTCATTGCGTAATAAATTGCCATTACGCCGGAAAAAATTGAACTGGTAAGAAATCTCCGCCGAATTGGCACCCTGTTTTGAATAAGATAATTGATGACAACGGTAACAGGAATATTTACTGCAAACGAATTATATCCTGTCCAAAATAATGTCCACGAAAGCTGAAATGTTTGTCCGGAAAAAATCTGGACAAATGCCAAGTGACGAGCAATCCATATCGGATTGAAATAGAGCATTGCATAAATTGTACGCTGTACTGCCGCAGGAAATTTGTTTAATGCTTCCGTGCGCGTGTGAATCCAGTGGAAATAATTCGGAATTTCAAGCGCATATAACGTTCCGCCGATGATGGCAATTCCGATCATCCGTTCAAATGACCACGAAGAAAGAATCAGCGCCGCAATCGCATCGCCGCTGGAATAAATTAGCGCGCTTTGCACGGCGTTGCGTTTGCTAAAGTGAAGGAGCAAAAACTTTCGTCTCCTTGTATAAATACATTAAAGTTTTTTCCGGCGTCATCGGAGCAGAAACGAAATATTCTTGTTCCTGCCGAAATGCTTTTACTGCGTTAAGCAGCGCAAAATAGACTCCGATTCCGTACATAAACGGCGGCTCGCCTATGGCTTTGGAATTGAACGGTCCGAACGGGTTTTCGGAATTTTCCAAGAAGTGCACATTCATTTCTTTCGGTGCGAAATGGATATCCGGTACTTTGTATGTTGAAAGCGCATCGGTCATCAATTTTCCTTCTCCGCTGTACATAATTTCTTCCATCGTCATCCAGCCGATTCCCTGCATAATCGCTCCTTCGGCTTGGCTCTTGTCAATCGCTGGCTGAAGACTTTTCCCAAAATCGTGAACAACATTCACCGCATCAATTTCATATATGCCGCGCAAACAATCCACCGTAACTTCAAATAATGCTGTGCCGTACACGTGATATGCAAACGGATGACCTTTAGAAGTTTCACGATTGAAATAAATTTTCGGCGTTGAATAAAAATGCTGCGAACTTAAACTGATACGCGCAGCATTTGCCGCTGAAATAAGTTTTTCCCACGTCCACGAAGTTTCTTTCCCGTCATTAAAAACTTTTTCATTTTTCAATTCTATTTTTTGAATGTCGCTTTGCTGTAATTGCTCAGCGGCAAATTTTTTCAATCGTTCAAGAAGCGCATTACATGCTAATTGCGTTGCCATTCCGTTCAAATCTGCGCCGGCGCTTGCCGCGGTCGGCGATGTGTTTGCAACGCGCGTTGTGTTTGTGGATTCAAGTTTTATCCGCTCAGTTGTAATGGAAAAAATTTGTTCCGCAATGCGGTGAATTTTCATATTCACTCCCTGTCCCATTTCTACCGCCGCCGTGCTGATACCGACGCTTCCATCCGTATAAATGTGAACAAGCGAACTTGCCTGATTCATCATTGTATTGGTAAACGAAATTCCGAAACAGATCGGCATTACGGCAAAACCTTTTTTCTTCCAAACGTTTGCAATATTAAAATCTGTAACTCGTTTCTTCACATCGCCGATAGAAATTTTTTCTTCCAGCGCATTCCAACTGCTGTGCGTCTGACATCGCTCTACAATCTGTCCGTACGGAAATTCATCTCCTTCTTTCAATAAATTTTTCTTTTGAATGTACGACGGTTCAACATTCATTTTTTCCGCCGCTTTAAATATTGCCGCTTCAATAACAAATTTTCCCTGCGGTCCGCCAAAGCCGCGAAACGCCGTATTCGGCGGCAGATTTGTTCTGCAGCAATACGCTGTAGCAGTAACATTCGGAATAAAATACGCATTCGTGCTGTGAAATAATGTTCTCTGCAAAACCGCCGGAGATAAATCAGCCGCCGCTCCTGCATTTTGGTAAAATGCTGCTTCGTATGCGAGAATTGTTCCATCGTTTTTCAATCCGATTTTAAAATCAGAAGAATACGGATGCCGCTTTCCTGTCATTCGCATATCATCCTGCCGGTGTAAAATTAATTTCACAGGACGTTTCAACTTCTGCGCCGCCAGCGCAGCCATTGCAGCATACGGAGTTGCTTGATCTTCTTTTCCGCCGAAGCCGCCGCCGAGACGAAGCACATCAACTTCAATTTTGTGCATTGGAATATTGAGAACTTTTGCCGTAACGCGCTGTACAGCAGTCGGGCTTTGTGTTGAAGAAATTATTTTCAACGCGCCGCTTTCTACCGGAATTGCAATTGCGCCTTGCGTTTCAAGATATAAATGTTCCTGTCCGCCGCTTTCCGCTTTCCCTTCCACAATTACATCGCACTGCTTCCACGTTGATTCAACATCGCCAAGTTGAAATTTCATCGGTGGAATAATTAAATCATTATTTGCAAATGCTTCGCGCGGGTCGGTAATAACGGGAAGTTTTTCTATTTCAATTTTAATTTTTTCAGAAGCGACGCGCGCGTTAATTGCAGAATCTGCAACAACAATAGCAATCGGCTGACCGGCAAAATGAATGTGATGCTCTGCAAGAAGCGGCTCGTCCTGTACAATTCCGCCGATTTGATTTTCGCCCGGAATATCTTTGTATGTAAGGACTCTCTTAACACCGGCAGAAATTAATGCTTGAGAAAAATCGAGCGAGAGAATTTTTCCATGGGCTGTGCGCGAATAGAAAATGTGCGCATAGAGCGTTCCTTCTGGAGCTGGAAAATCATCAACAAACTGCGATTCACCGCGCACATGTTTTTCAGAATCAAAATTTTTCATAATAAGTAACCTGATTACAAATATTAACTATCGCTATGTGTAAATTTATTATTTTCTATTGTCTTAATTAATGTATCGTAAAAATTATATTCAAATAGTCCAGACATTTATGTCTGGAAAATATTTTTATCACTATAGATGGGCTTTAGCCAAAGATTAAAATAACAATGCGGCTAAAGCCAATATTTTTTTCTTTTATGAATCCACGACCTAAAGGTCGCGGCGAATAAATATCCTCGCGGCAAGGAGACTGTATAAAAACTAAAGTTTTGTCACACTGAGCGAAGCGAAGTGTCCATTTTTAGTCTGGATTCTTCACTGCGTTCAGAATAACAAAAGACAAACAATTTTTCAGATGTTTCATTAAAATAGTCCAGACATTTATGTCTGGAAAATATTTTTATCACTATAGATGGGCTTTAGCCAAAGATTAAAATAACAATGCGGCTAAAGCCAATATTTTTTTCTTTTATGAATCCACGACCTAAAGGTCGCGGCGAATAAATATCCTCGCGGCAAGGAGACTGTATAAAAACTAAAGTTTTGTCACACTGAGCGAAGCGAAGTGTCCATTTTTAGTCTGGATTCTTCAC
>CAYXEE010000296.1:0-3792 GCA_964463935.1 uncultured Chitinophagaceae bacterium
AAATAAAGAGGGCATTCACGTTGTTCGCATCGAAAACGGATCGCCAAATACATTACAATATCAATTACTCAATTCTTCTGGAACGCTCGTGCGAACAACAACAATTGATAACGGTATTAGTAATTCTCCAGCAATTGTTGCCGGTAATAATAATGTTTTGTATGCGGTTTATGCTAAAGGAACACAAATTGTTGTTAAACAAAGTACAAATGTAGGACAAACTTGGGTATCAACTCAATATAATACAAAAGAATTTGAGTCAGGACACACTTCAAGTTATGGTGTTGATGCTGTGATAGATGGTTCTGGAAAAATTCACATTGCTTATTCAACATCTTCATTTGGTTCATCAGATGCAGAAGTGTATTACTATAATTACAATCCCCTTAACGGTGTATGGGCAGATTTTAAGAATGTAACGGATTTTGATCAAACTGATCGCGGATCTGAGCCGACGATAGCTATATCATCGGGCAAAGTTCATATTACACTTACTAGCGGGCTTACAGCTAAAACAAGAGATAGAGTGATTGCTAATAATACATGGAACGACCCGCAACAGATAAATCCGAGCAATCAAAACGGTTATCGTTCATCAATTATTACTGATAATACAAATGTCCATACGCTGTATATTCGATCATATGGAAGCGGATTAATTGTAACTGTTTTAATGTATAGTAAGCGTTCTGTTAACGGAACAACATGGGATACCCCAGTTGAGTTAAGTTCTTCAATTGATCCGGCAACATCACCCAGTCTTGTAAAAACAATAGACGGAAAGCTTTATGCAATTTATAGGAAATGGGATGGAGTTAAATATAGAAAATACAATGGCAGCGACTGGGAAGATGAAGTTAGTCTCTCTACGGATTATGCATACAACGTTTGCGCATCTTCTGCTGGAAACGATGTGTATGTTACTTGGTTAGATGGTTCAACAAATCTTAATTACCGCCAGTACGATGCAGCGCCAGTAACGCCCAGCAGTGTAAGCATCAACACATCATCAGGAATACAGGTGCAGTGGGAAAGAAATCCAGAACCGGATATTCAACAATATGAGATTTGGAGAAAATTGGGTGCAAATTACAATCTTATTGAAACAACGACAGGAACGACCTTTACCGATCCGGATTTTGCCATAGGCGGAAATAGCACACTGTATTACAAAATCCGTGCAAAAGATTATCATCCTTACACGTCAGATTATTCAAGCGTAGTCAGTATAAATAATGCAGCGCCATATAAACGCGGAGCAGAAATTATTGAAACGCCAACAGAATTTGCATTGATGCAAAATTATCCGAACCCGTTTAATCCGGCAACAACAATCAGCTATGAGTTACCGGAAGACGCAAATGTTAGCATAGAAGTATTTGATATGCTCGGCAAACAGGTTGCAACGGTGGTGAATGAATTTAGAGAAGCAGGAAGATATAGCGTTGAATTTAACGCTTCTAAATTATCCAGCGGCGTGTATTATTACACGCTCCGCGCCGGAAAATTTTCTGCAACAAAACATTTTACGCTGTTAAAATAAAAATAATATTTAGATGGAGTCCACCTTAAAGGTGGACTCCATCTAAATACCCGCTTTCTGTTTTATTTTACCGCTCAAAGTACCCGGTTGTCTTTGCAGTTGCAATACACTTTCCTTCTAATGCAGTCTGAAATTCAGCAAGCGAAGTTATTTCTTTCAATTCAAGTCGCTCAACATTCAGCGCATACAATGTTACAACGTAGGGATGTTTTCCCGAACCTTTCGGAGGTTCAGGTCCGCCGTAACCGATTGTGCCGTACGTATTAAATAATTCTTTTGCGCCGTCAGGAATATTTTTGCCCGAAGCGTTTTCTGCAATTTCTGTCGCTGCTGCGGGAATATTTATGATAAACCAATGCACCCAATTTTTTGCAACAGGATGCGGGTCAACAATTGAGAGTGCGAATGATTTTGTGTTTCCCGGCGCGCCGCTCCATTGAAACGGAAGTGAAATATTTTTACCGCCGTCAACGCCGAAATATGCGTATTGTGTGGGAATGTTTTTTCCATCCTGAAACGCAGATGATGTAATGTTCATAATTTCCCCCTATCTTTTTTGTTGATGATGAAAAGAAAATTCAAACTTATTTTCTGCTGTTTACAGCTCCGCGTTCAGCTTTTGCTTTGCCAAAATTTTCCGGCATTTTCCATTTGCCGAAGCAGCGGCGAAACGCGGTACCGTTCTTCTTTCGTATTATTATAGAGCGCGTCCAAAACCGCAACAATATTTTTGAATCCGATTTTTTCCGACCATTCAATTGGACCAAAAGGAAATTGTGCGGCGCTTGATAACGCTTCATCAATATCATTTGGCTGAGCAATATCTTGCTGAATTGCAAAGAATGCTTCGTTCACAACTTGGCAAAGAATTCTCGGCATTACCATTCCAACGGAATCTTGCACAAGCGCGGTCTCTTTTTTAATTGTTGAAAAAAATATTTGAACAGCATCAGCTGTTGTTTTTGCAGTATAAATAGAAGGTGAAAGTTCAATAAGCGAATTTGCAATCAGCGTTGGAAATGCCGCAATACCAATGAACCGCTCTTTGTTTTTAATCCATTCCGCCTGCTCAGTAATAGTTACGCAGATTGATGAAGAAATTATCGGAATGTGCGGAGCTAACAACTTATCAAGCAGCTGCAGGTTTTTCTTTTTTAGTTCCGAGTTTGCAAGCGTTAACTCTAATGCAGATGTAATTTTTTTAGCGTCGGCGTTCAAAGTTTTTTCATTGGCAGTTTCGATTCCGTTTTCTTGGAAAAGAATTGCGTATTCGCCGATAATATTTTCATCGCCCAAGAGAGCAACGCACGGCTGCGCGGCAGTTTCTTTTTTTACTTTTACAGTTTTTGGCTTTTTATTTTTAACGATTGTTTTTTTTCTCTTTGTCTGTTTCATTATTTATCTTCGTACTTGTAAAATCCTTTTTTCTCTTTTTTGCCGAACATTCCGGCGTCAACCATTTGCTGCAGCAATGTGCTGGGAGAAAAACGCGGATTGTAAAATGTTTGTTCAAACATAGCTTTGGATAACGACAGGAACGCATCGTTTCCGATTGTATCTAATTTTTCAAACGGACCATATTTCAATCCGCCGCTGTGTTTAACTATTGTGTCAATCATTTCAACAGAAGCAACGCCGTCTTGCACAAGTTTTAATGATTCTGAAAACAACAGCGATGAAATTCTGTTTACGGCAAATCCGGGTGAATCTTTTACGGAAATCGGCGTTTTTCCTATCGCTTTCATCGCATCCATTGTTCTGTTTACAACATCGGAAGATGTTAACAATCCGCGTACAACTTCAACAAGTTGAATGGAATAGACGGGATTAAAAAAATGCGTTCCAATAATTCGTTCCGGTCGTTTTGTTGCCGATGCGATTGACGAAATAGAAAGAGACGATGTTGTTGTTGCAAGAATTGTGGTGTGGTGCGAAATCTGGTCAAGTTTTTTGAATAAATCTTTTTTTACGCGAATATCTTCCAACGCCGCTTCAATGATAATGTCGCAGGTGTCAAGGTCGTTAATGTTTGTCCGTTTTTTTATGCGGTTCATCGCCTGCTTCATATCCTCTTCGGATATTTTGTTTTTATCAACGCTCCTTTTCATTTCAAAATTTATTCGCTCAATGCTTCTGCGAATTACTTCTTCATGTATATCATACAGTGCAACGGTGCATTTGTGAAGCGCGGCGAAGTGCGCAATTCCCGCGCCCATTGTTCCCGCGCCGACTATTCCGATTGATAATGC
>CAYXEE010000297.1:0-643 GCA_964463935.1 uncultured Chitinophagaceae bacterium
AAGTAATTGACGCTAAAACAAATGAAGTAATTCGCCAGATACCTTCGGAAGAAATTTTGCGGGTTTCCCGGCAAATAGATTACCTCATCGGCGTTTTTTACGATTCTGCAAAATAATTCCGGGGGAAACCATGCCGCACGATGAAACGACAAAAATGCTGCAATCAATTCTTTGCGTAACAAAAGAATTATGCAATTCTATACCGCAATGCGAGCCGTCGGAAATTCTTGATATGCTCGGCAGGCGCGAAGAATTGCTGGAATCGGCGCAAAAATTATTTGCCGCGCAAGGAATTCAGGCAAACGATTCGCGCCAATTGTTTCAAGATATAGTTGTTTACGATGAAACACTTCGTTATCTTTTAACAAAGAAAAAGAACGAAGTATTTGCCCAATTAGTTAGTTTGCAAAACCAGCGCAAAACCGCGCTGTATCACAGATAAGGTTAGCCATGAACATTAGAAACATAACGGCTGCAAATTTTTCGTCTCAAGTAAGCGAATCAAAATCGCAGAAAAAAGAAGAGCAAAAAAATTCCGAAGCGAAAAAAGATTCCGCAAAAATTTCGCCTGAAGCGCGCGCTTTGTTTGAATCGAAAAATGATGCAAAATTAGCCGAAGTTGCGGAAAAAATTAACTCGGGCT
>CAYXEE010000297.1:653-3784 GCA_964463935.1 uncultured Chitinophagaceae bacterium
AAAAGAAGTTATTGATAAAGCGGTTGAAAAAATGATGAAAGATATTGAATAAGCGTAAGCTTTTTTTCTTTTATCTGTAAATTTTATGAGTAAAACTTCCCGTATCCGCATTTTAGTAGCAGACGACCACTCCGTTGTTCGTAAGGGGCTTGTTTCGCTCCTTTCACTTTCTTCTCAATTCCACGTAGTAGCTGAAGCAGAGAACGGACTTCAAGCTGTTGAATTTGCCCTTCACAATGATATTGATATTATTTTAATGGATATTAGTATGCCGGAAATGAGCGGATTGGAAGCAACGGCAAAAATTAAATCCGAAAAACCGCAAATAAAAATTCTAGTTCTTTCTGCGTTCGATAATCAAGAATATGTGCTTCCGGTGCTTCGCAGCGGCGCAAACGGCTACCTTTTGAAAGATGGAAATACCGACCATATTGAAGAAGCAATTCTTTCCGTACACCGAGGGGAGGCATTCTTCAGTCCAAAAATTTCTCAAATTGTGTTGGAAAATTACCTTCAACAATTACAGCAAGAACAACTTCAACCGCCGCTGCACAAATATTCCGGTCCGCTTTCTAAACGGGAAATAGAAGTATTAAAATTTGTTGCAGCATCGAAAACCCATCAAGAAATTGCAAAAATCCTCTTCATCAGCGTACGTACGGTTGATACGCACGTTAACAACATTATGAAAAAGCTCGATCTCCACGATACAGCGGCGTTGGTAACTTACGCCGTAAAAAGCGGATTGATTTCTATAAAATAACTTTCGCAGTAAATTTCCTCTTTTCAAAATTATTTTTCTACGTTGCACAACGTAACGCAAAATTACAGCATTGTACGGATTGCGCGCAATTGTACAATATTGTTACATTGGCGTAAAATACAATGCATTTCTGAACTGCTCAGGGGAGAGTAGAATTATGAAATTGAACGGGGAACTTGTAAAGGAAGGACAACCAATGTCGCTTACCATTTTAGTAGCCGATGATTTAGAGGAAAATCTTGAACTGCTTACCGATATTTTTACCGAGCAAAATTATTGTGTTCTTGCCGCGCGCGAAGGAAACGAAGCTCTTTCACTTCTGCAAAATAATACGGTTCACCTAATTGTTGCCGATGCAATGATGCCGAAGATGGATGGATTTCAATTGTGCAAAAAAATTCGCAGCAACCAGCGCACTTCAAAAATTCCGTTCGTTATGTATTCCGGCAGTTACATTGATGAAGAAGATCAGCAGTTAGCCCGCAATATAGGCGTGAACAGATATTTAATGAAAAGCGGTTCGTTGAACGAACTGTTAGATGCGGTGAACGAACTTGCGGTAAATTGCTACGGCGAATCTGCAATTTCCGAACATGCTGCGGATACAACAGACGAACAAAAATTTATCGAACATCATCACACCATTGTAACAAAAAAATTAGAAGAAAAAATGGCGGAACTTCAACGCACGGCGGAAAAACTGACGCTGAAGAATAAAGAATTAATCGAATCCGAACTGCGGTACAAAAATCTTTTTGAATATGCGCGGCTTCCCATTGTTGTTCTGAACATTAAAAGCGGAAAAATAATTGATGTAAATGTACAGGCGGCGGCTATGCTTGGCTTTCAGCGCAGCGAAATGCTTGAAAATTTTTCTCTTCCGTTTGCGGAATCTGTTACGGCAGAACAATTATCCGATCTTCAAGCCGCCGATATTCCGATGGAAACTTCGATGAGAACAAAAGATGGAGCAATTATTTTTGTTGAAGTTACCGCCGGACCTATTACTTTTTTTTATTCCACCGAACTGTTGGTATTTATGCGCGATATTACCGAGCAAAAAAAAATGCGCGAAAATTTAATTCAAGTAGAAAAAATGTCGTTAATGGGAAAACTTGCCGCCGGCATTGCGCACGAAATCCGCAACCCGCTTGCCGGATTGGCGATGAATCTTCTTTTTTTACAGCGCAGAATTTCCGAACAGACTCCGGAGCGCGAATCCGTTGATGCCGCCATAGAAGGATCGCACCGCATTAAACATATTATTGAAGATACGCTGAATCTTGCGCGCGTTACGCCGCCGCATTTGCGCGATGAATTTATTAACGAAATCATCCGCCGCTCGCTTGCATTTATTTCTGCGCCGTTGCAGCACAAAAACATTACGGTTAACGCGCAGTACGAATCTTCTTTGCCGCGCGTTGAAGTTGATTTTAAACAAATTCAGCAGGTGCTGCTCAACCTAATTCAAAACTCAATAGACGCATCGCCGGAACACAGCACAATTTACGTTTCTACTTCTATTGTTACGGCGGAAAATACAGGCGCAGAACAGCCGCCGCCGTACGTGCAAATTCTTGTAACGGACGAAGGAGTCGGAATTCCCAAAGATATGTGGCAGCATTTGTTTGAGCCGTTTCACACTACAAAAGCGACCGGCACAGGTCTCGGTTTAATGTTAACGAAATATATTATTGAACGCCATCAGGGAAAAATTTCCATTGAGCCGGGAGTTGAAAAAGGTACAACCGTAAAAATTTTATTACCGCAATTTATTATTACCGAAGGATAACATTATGGCTAAAGCGCGAATACTTATTGCCGACGACGAAAAATCTATTACCGTTTCTCTTCGCAACGTGCTGGGAGATTTAGGTTTTTCTGTAGAAACAGCAAACAATGCGCAGCAGTTTTTTCAACTGCACGAACAATTTCGTCCCGATATATGCGTGTTGGATATTTATCTTGGCGCGGATAATGGATTAGAAATTCTTAAAACGCTGAAACTAAACGGAATTCAGCATCCGATTATTTTAATGACGGCTCATTCCGATGTTGCGCTTGCAGTGCAGGCGATGAAAGAAGGCGCGTCTGATTTTGTCGTAAAACCGTTCGATATCAATCATCTTGTACTGCTGATAGAAAAAAATCTTGAATTTCACTCGCTCGAATCGAAAGTAAAATTTCTTCAAGCGGAAATTGAAGAGCAGCGGAGCAAAAGCGGTATTGTTGGTAAAAGCGGAAAATTGAAAGCGGCGATGGATATTGCAGATAAATTAGCGCACGGCGAAACTACGACCGTTCTTCTTGAAGGAGAAAGCGGAACAGGAAAAGAATTGTTCGCGCGTTTTATTCATCAGCAAAGCGC
>CAYXEE010000298.1:0-3769 GCA_964463935.1 uncultured Chitinophagaceae bacterium
AGCCGACAAGGCGTTCGCCAAAGCATAAAATATTTGCATTATTGTGTTTGCGAGAAAGAATTGCAGCGGTTGTAGATTCACACGCAGCTGCCCGTACGCCTGTATGTTTGTTCGCTACTATTGAAACACCGATTCCTGAACCGCAAATAATTATTCCAAGTTCGCATTCGCCTTTAGAAACCGAATTTGATGCCGCGCGCGCCCAATCTGGATAATCTGTTGAAACTGCGGAGAACGTTCCGAAATCCTTAAATTCGGTTTTTAAGGAGATGAGAAATTCTTTTGCTTTCTCTTTATACGCAAAACCCGCGTGGTCGCTTGCAAGCGCTATCATTAGTCCACCTTTGGAGGAATAAACATTAACTCAGAAATTGTAACAGCAGCAGTAAATCGTAAGATTGTATCTTTATACAATAATGATGAAGTTGTTCCGCGAATTCCATATTCCATCCCGAGATGCAGACGAGATTCTGTGCTAATTGGGAAACTCAATCCTGCGCTTCCGAAAATCTCATTGATAGATTGTCCGTTTAATTGTATGCTTGTCTGTTGCATAAATCCGCCGATGCGGTAAGAAACGCGCTTCCAAAATTCGTCCGTAAAATCTGCGCTTGGCAAAAATTCTGCGCCAATGCCCGCGCGAATGCTGTTTTGTAATTCATTTTGCGATTTTCCGGCAATCGTTCCGGCATCCCAATTTTGGAAATAAAAATCACCGGTATAAACAATATTGTTTTTTGAATATGAAATTCCTAAACCAACACTCAGCGGGAGTTTACTCTTTAAACTTAATTTTGTAACGGTATCGGTGTTGGAAGAAAAATTTCGCAGTATTTCATTTTCGGTATCAAGAGTTGTTCCGCTGTATAATGAAAATCCAACATTCAAATTTCGTTCGTCTGAAAGCTGCATCATTTTGTCAATTCCACGAATTAGACCGCCTATTACTAAACGTCCTCCGCTCATTGAAATTGTTTCGTTAAACGAACCGCCAAAATACGACGCATCGGTAAAATTTATAGTTTGATCTTTGGAAAATGCTCCAAATACATAATTTAGTCCGCCGCCAAGAATTATATCTTCTGCAGCTTCATACGATATGGAAATTTGCGCGGAAGTTAGTCCGCCGCGACCGTCGAATGTTTGCGTAATAGTATTTGCGCCGAGCGTAGATTTTGCAGTAAGATTGTAACCCATTGTGCTGAGCGGACGAAGAGAAAGAGCCAGCACACTTTTTGCCGGTTTGTATAATGGAAAAGCGATGGCGGCTGCTTGAATGTTTCCGCTTAACAATGTAGATGACAATTTACCATCGGTAGAAAAATATGTTTTATGCTGATATGCGCCGCTAAACAACGAGCGATTGATAAAACCAATTGCGGCAGGATTTTCTAAATTTATATCTGTTTCACTGAACAGCGCAATTCCGTTGTTTCCCATTCCAACTGCTCTAGCGCTGATGTACGGATTTATTTCTCCAAAACCGTAACGCGAATAGAGCGAACCTTTTCCAGCAAAAAGGAGAGATGAAAAAACAGCAATAAGGATAAAAATTTTTTTCATAGAATTTATTTTTTGGAATAAACAATTTTTAATTTAGGTCGTTTTGCCGCATCGGTTTCATTCCAGCGATAAAAAACTGCTTTATCGGCGGCGCTTATTTCCCACGCCCAACGAATTGATAATCCTTCGTTTTTGTTTAACTGCTTCATCCAGCGTTGAACAATCGGCGTTACTCGCAATGTGTAAGTCGGATCGTTCTTTTGAGTATTATCAAGTTTGTATCCGTAGCCGTACACCGAAGTATTTATTGAATCTACAACAGCAGAATCTGCCGACATAAAAAATAATATACTGTCTGGAACTTCCGCGCTTATTTTGCTCTCGGAGGATTTCAACATTAATTCAACAGCCGCGTAATTAATTATTGCCTCATCATTTAACGGAGAAATATCAAAATAAATTTTTGAACGAACGCCAAATGCGCCCTGAACTTCCATTGTAGAAGCCGGCAGAGTTCGTGTTGAACCCGCAAGATACGTATCCTGACCGGAAACGTATGTTACGGAATCTTGAACTCCGCTGCGAGTATATTTTATAAAAAGTCCGGGCAGTAAAGAAACATAAGCGTTAAATGTATAAAATCCGATTACGCAATGCGGGGCAGAAGGTTTAGCTTTTATTGCAAAACCGTGAAATGTAACAGTTGTATCTAAATAAGATTTGAGCCAGCGGCGAATTACTGTCGTGTCGGTAATTTGAGCTGTAACAAGTTGATTTACAACCGCAGAATCTTTAATTGTTAATGTTCCTATTTCTTTAGAATCAATCATTGAAAGAGGAAGGGAATTAACAGTAATTGTATCTTGCGACCATGCTTTTGTAATTTCATAGATTCCAAATTCAATTGGAAATGTTTTTTGCGGATGCAAAACGTAGTTTATGTAAAATTTCAGTTTAACATTATCCAGCGAGGCGCTTTTTAATGTATCAATATATGAAGAACTTGCAGCGCTAAAGGTGTAAAGAGCGGTAATTTGTTCTGAAGCAGAAAAATTTCCGACAAGCGTACTGCTTCCAAAACCTGCAGCAAAAATTTTTGAATAGGTAGTATCTTTTTTTGCAGTCAAAACGGTGTCTGCGGTTACAAAAAGATCAGAAACAGCAATGGAATTACTTCCAAGTTCAGAGTTTGGCTTTTCAGTGCAGCCAATAAGCAGAATTACAGTTGCAATTGGGAAAAAATAAAAAATTGTTTTCATGAAATTTTAAATTACGTTTAATGTTCGCGTTCGTGTACTGTTTTTGCAATATATTCTACAGCTTCGTATAAATCTGCGGCATAATAATCCCGTTCTCGAGAGCATAACTGCGATTCTGCGGTTCCGTAACCGGTTGAAACTTGAATAGAAATTGCTCCAACAGATTTTCCGGTTCGTATATCAATCGCTTTATCGCCGACTAAAAATGATTTTGTTAAGTCAATAGTAAACTTTTTTTGCGCTTGTTTTAACATTCCTGGTTTTGGCTTTCTACACTCGCAATCTGTTACATACGGGGCAACTCCATCGTTCGGATGATGCGGACAGTAATAATATCCGTCAATTTTTGCTCCGGCAAATTGTAACTGCTTATCAAGTTCGCGGTGAATGCCATGAAGATCGTCTTCGCGGAAAATTCCGCGCGCAATGCCGGACTGATTGGTGATAACAATAACAGGAATATTCAATTCGTTTAACAATCGAATCGCCTCTGCACTGCGGGGAATAAGTTGAAGCTGTTCTGGCTTTGAAAGGAAATCAACATCAACATTGATTGTTCCATCACGATCTATGAACGCCGCAAAATCTCTCACTGCTTCCGTCACTACTTAGTTAATCCGCGATATAAGTTGATGTATTTTTTTGCAGAAGATTCCCACGAGAAATCTTTCACCATTCCATTGCGTTGAATTTTCATCCATGTTTTTTTATCGTGGAAGCATTTTATTGCGCGCTGAATGGTTTTCAACAATTCTTTGCCGTCGTATTTTTTGAATTTAAATCCGGTTCCGCTTGTTCCGCTTACATCATGAATAGTATCATTAAGTCCGCCGGTGGCGCGAACAATTGGAACAGTGCCGTATTTCAAACTGTATAATTGATTTAATCCGCACGGTTCATACCGCGACGGCATAAGATACATATCGCTGCCGGCTTCAATCATGTGCGCAATTTCTTCATTCATTCCGAACATAATTCCGGCTTTTTTAGAATATTTTTTCCGCAGC
>CAYXEE010000299.1:0-3752 GCA_964463935.1 uncultured Chitinophagaceae bacterium
GGTGCTTGGTTAGCACTACCGATTTATATTTTTCTTTTACGGCGATACATAGCTTGAGCCGTTTCAAAATCATCTTCTGCTTTCTGCAATAAAATTTTTACTTCGTCGTGCTTATTTTTCATAGACTACTTTGCCTTTTGAAGTAATCTTTTTATGAAAAAAACTTTTGCCGGCTATTCTTTCTTTCCGTTCTTTCGGAGTTCGTACTATAACATCTAAACCAAATTTTCTTTTCGTAAAATATCCTCATACTTCGCACATACGTTCAATGTCTCGCTGCGTTGTATTTTTAATTACAAGAATATCATAATCTGAATTTTTATGCGCTGTTCCGTATGCGCGGGAGACGAAAAGAATAATTTTTCCCGGTTGATACCGCTCTACTATTGTTGCGCAAATATATTCCAGAATTTTATCTTTATGTTTCATTATCAGCGCACTTTAAATGTCGTTAAACTTAAAATCATAAACAGAATTGCAACAATGTAAAATCGCGTAACTATTTTCGGCTCTGCCCAGCCGAGCAATTCAAAATGATGGTGAATCGGCGCCATTTTAAAAATGCGTCGTCCTTCGCCGTACCGTTTTTTTGTGTATTTGAAATACAATCGCTGCGCTATTACAGAAACGGTTTCCATAAAAAATACGCCGCCGAGAATCGGAAGAATTAATTCTTTTTTCGCCATTACCGTTAACGCGCCGATTGCGCCGCCAAGCGCAAGCGAGCCGGTATCTCCCATAAATATTTGCGCGGGATAAGAATTGTACCATAAAAATCCGAGAGCCGCGCCGACGAGCGCAATACAAAAAACTATTAACTCGCCATTACCGCGCAAATAAATAATGTTTAGGTAATTTGAGAACTCAATATTGCCTGAAACATAAACAATAATTCCAAGTGTGAATGCAACTATTCCTGATGTTCCAATGGCAAGACCGTCGAGCCCGTCTGTTAAATTTACCGCGTTCGATGTTGCTGTGATAATAAAAATTACCAGCGGTATATAAAAAATTCCGAAATTGAATTCATAATTTTTTAAAAACGGTACTGTTGTTATTGTGTTTGCATGTATAGATTTTAATTCCGGCATTGTAAAAAGAACATAACCAAGCACAACTCCCACGGTAACTTGTCCGGCAATTTTATACCAACCGATCAATCCTTCTTTTTTCTTTTTAACAATCTTTAAATAATCATCCATAAAACCGACAACGCCAAGACCTGCCGTTACAAATAAAATTAACAACACGTATGTGTTGGTTAAATCTCCCCATAACAGCGTTGGAATTAGAACAGAAGCAATGACAATAATTCCGCCCATCATCGGCGTGCCGGCTTTTAATTTATGTTTTTCCGGCGAACCTTCGCGGTATGTTGTAACAATTCCTTTCTCCTTCAACATTGTTATTACTTTGCCGCCGATAATAAAACTGATGAACAACGCCGTAATCGCCGCCATTGCCGCGCGAAAAGTTAAATATTTCACTACGCCGAATCCCGGCGGATGATATACTTGTTCAATCCAATAAAGAAGATGATAGAGCATAGAATTATAAATTTTGCATCAACAATTGATTAACAACTTCTTCCATTTTCATTCCGCGCGAACCTTTTACCAGCACAACATCAAAATTTTTTAAAATGCGATGCAATTCTACAATCAATTCCGTTTTTGTGTTAAAGTGGAACGCCCGCTTTCCAAACGCCTCGCTGGTATATTTTGAAAGCGGACCAAACGTAAATAATGCGTCAAGTTTCATTTCCGCAGCAATAACGCCGATGTTTGTATGTTCTCGTTTCGATGAAACGCCGAGTTCCCGCATATCGCCAAGCACCGCAATTTTTTTTCCTTTATTGGAAATTGATTGTAACGTATTCAACGCCGCAGCAACAGAATCGGGATTTGAATTATAGGTATCATTTAAAATTGTAAATCCGCTGTGATGAAGAACCTGCATTCTTTTATTTGCAGAAACAAAATTCGAAAGCGCGGATACAATGTTTTTCTCGCTCGCCGAAAATTTTAATCCGATGGAAACTGCCGCGAGCGCGTTTATTACATTATGATTTCCGGGAACAGAAAGTTGAATGCGGAATGTTTTTTTTCCGCGTTCAACAGTAAACGACGCGCATCCCGATTCGTTTAATAAAATTTTTTTCGCTCTCAATGCAGCTTTTGCCGTTGTTCCGTAGCAAAAATTTTTTTTATTCTCTTTCCGCTCCGATTCCAAGTATGGGTCGTCTGTATTAACAAATGAAAATCCTTTGCGTTCTCGAATCCAGCGGAACAATTCCTTCTCTTCTTTTGCAACTCCTTCTTCATCGCCGAAAAATTCCAAATGCTCTTTGCCGATATTAGTAATCAGCGCGTGCGTCGGCTCCGCCACAGTGCACAAATATCGTAATTCGCCGAAATGATTTGTTCCTAATTCAATTACCGCCGCATCGTGGTTAGCGCACAGCCGGAATAATGTTTGTGGAACGCCGATATTGTTATTTAAATTTCCTTCAGTACTTAAAACGTTATATTTTGTTTTCAACACGGCGGCTGCCATTTCTTTCGTAGTCGTTTTTCCGTTGCTGCCGCCGATTGCAATAATCGGTATATCAAATTTCTTCCGATAAATATTTGCAAGTTCGCCGAACGCTGTTGTTGTATCATGAACGGCAATTATTCCGCATTGCAGTTTTTGAAGCGCTGGAAGATTTTTTTCCTTCCACGATTTGTGAACAACAGCCGCAGCCGGTTTTTTTGCGAAAACATCGTTCAAAAAATCATGCGCGTCAAAATTTTCGCCTTTCAGCGCAAAGAAAAGCTCATGTTCTTTTACTGTTCTTGAATCCGTTGAAACGCCGGAGATTTTTTTCTCTTTTAATATTTCCGAATTCACAATCTGCGCGCCGGATAGTTTCAAAAAATCTTTTAACGTCAGCTTTTTCACTGTTTAATTGTTTTGAATGAATTTTTGAACTTCTTCTTTATCGTCTAAATGATGTTTCGTTGTTCCAATAACTTGATAATTTTCATGTCCCTTCCCTGCAATTAAAACCACATCGCCGCTTTGCGCCATTGCTAAACCTTGCGCAATTGCTTTTGCACGATCAATTTCCATAATAACATTTTGTTTGCCGCCGATTCCCGCAGCAACATCCTCAATAATTTTTTTCGGATCTTCCGTGCGCGGATTATCTGAAGTAACAATTACAACATCGCTCAGCCGTTCTGCAATTGCTCCCATTTTCGGACGCTTTGTCCGGTCTCTATCGCCCCCCGCGCCGAAAATGGTAATAATTTTATTCGTACGTTCTTTCGGTAAAACATCATGAATCGTTTGCAGACAATTTTCCAACGCATCCGGCGTGTGCGCATAATCTATTATTGCCGTCCATCCTTGCGGTGATTGTATTTGATCAAATCTCCCTTGTGCGGGAAGCAAATTTGCAAACACGGCTTCTTTACTGTGCAATTCTTCGCCAAGCGCAATTGCAGTTCCGTACGCAGCCAGAAAATTATACACATTAAATCTGCCGACAAGTTTTGTGGAAATTTTTTCGTATGCTGATTTTGTTTTCACATCTGCGCTGAATCCATTCATCGAAAGCTGAACATTTTCTGCACACAAATCGCTTTCCTGCACAACGCTGTAAGAAAAAATTTTTGCTTTTGTATCCTTTACAATTTCTTTTCCATAGCCGGAATCGTAATTCACAATTGCGGAAGCGGTATCGCTTAAACTGTCGAACAATATTA
>CAYXEE010000300.1:0-3743 GCA_964463935.1 uncultured Chitinophagaceae bacterium
CGTCGTTCAGGCGGGCATTTTCCGAAGGAATCTCCCAAAGGGATCCCTTCGGGACGGGCATGACGTTTTTCTTGTTTTGCGTAACTTCAGTCTATAACAAAAAACGGATTAAAAAAATTCAGAATCCGTTTATGTTTTTTATTTTTTTTCGTCAAATTCTTTCGGAATCCATCCGCAGCGGCGGCGGTATTCTTCTTTAAACTTTTCACGTTCTTCCGGCGTCATTGTTGCTAATTTTTCTTCCAATTTGTGTTTCCATCGGTCATGTTTCCAATGATAATGTCCGCCGCTCCAGCCGCGAAACAAAATGTGCGAAAGAATTAACAATCCGATTGCCTGCCAGAATGTAACGGTTGGTCCGTGAAATATTTCTGGAATAAGAATATTCCATAATTGCATTACCACAAACCCCAGCGCAAAAAACATAACTATAGCAAATGCGATAAACTTTGCAACTTTTTTTATCCACCAATTTTTCATTGTTGTATCTCCTAAAAGTTAAACTCTAAATTCTAAAAAATAATTTCTGAACAAAATAATAACTGAAGTTACGTAACTGTATTCCTGAATAGCTCCGACCTTCAGGTCGGAATACAGTACAGAAACAAAAATAGTTGGACTTTAGTCCACAAAGCATTGTGAATTCAGGGCTAAAGCCCGTTCGCGTTGTGATTTTTTTTCCACGACCTAAAGGTCGCGGCTAATGCGCGCTTTACTTTGCGGATATTTTTTTTCACGACCTAAAGGTCGCGGCTAATCATTTACTCAATGCGTACATCAGTTATAAATAAAATTTTGAGCTACAGATATGGAAACGAAATCTAAATTACAATTCCTGTCTCTATTCCACAAAATCAAATTCATTGTACAGTTCCTGCAAACGTTCGCGCAGAAAAAGAACAGCATAACGTTTTCTTGAAAGAAGAGTGTTCTGCGCTTCGCCGGTAATTTCTGCAATCTCTTTAAAACTTTTTCCTTCCAATTCGTGCATTACAAACACTTCTTTTTGTTCTTCAGGAAGTTCATCCAATGCGTCCGCAAGTTCCGTCCAAACAATAGAGCGTTCATACACCTTATCGGGATTCTGCGTTGGATCGAAAAGAATATCTTCAAGATTCAACGGCATAGTCGGATCATCAATATCGCGCGGAAGTGATTCCGGTTTGCGCTTTCTGTACCAATCAATCACCTTGTTGCGCGCAACGGTAAACAGCCACGAAGTTATTTTTTCAATCGGTTCGGTAACGCTGTACGAAGAGATCAATTGATAAAACACATCGGAAACAATATCTTCAGCATCCTCGTCTGTGCGCACACGGCGGCGGATGAAGTCGAACAAGCGCTTACGCTCCGCGCGAAATGCTGCTTCTGCGGTTCGGCTTGCGCGCTGTTTTTGTTCTATTGCTATAGCATTGACCAAATGTTGCGCCTTATTGTTTTCTTTTATGCTCACAATTAAAGACGTATAATGTAAGAATGATATTGTAGAGTATTTTTTCAATTCGTAACAAGAGTAAAAATACATTCTACAATTTGATGATTTTTAATTCTAAAGCAAATAGAGAATCAATTGACCTCTAACATGCTGTTAAAAAAAGGAAAAATTAGCCGCGAATTTCACGAAAACAATTTTAGGATATTCTGTTTTTTACTCATAAATCAATATCTGTATCTTCAATTCGTATGATTCGTGGCTAACAAAAGAGTTTTTCAACACCTGCTAAACACAAACTTATTGACAACAAGAATAAAATTGTATACATTATACAAAATTCATTAACCCCTTTATTTACGCCTCTTTTTCCTATGAAAAATGTTACTCTTTACATAATAATAGCGCTAGTTTTTGCTTATTCAGCTCTTCAATCGCAGCCGAAGAGAGAATTTCGAGCGGCATGGGTTGCAACAGTGTCAAATATAGATTGGCCTTCTAACAAATCACTCTCGGCTACTTCGCAAAAGGCGGAAATAATTTCTATTCTTGATAAGCATAAAGCAAATAATATCAATGCAATTTTGCTTCAAATCCGTCCTTCGTGCGATGCGTTTTATCTGTTTGCAAAAGAGCCGCTTTCGGAATATTTGGTTGGAACGCAAGGAGGAAATTTAAGTTCTACGTATGATCCGCTGCAATTTTGGATTGACGAAGCGCGTAAAAGAAATATGGAATTGCATTGCTGGTTTAATCCGTACCGCTCTGTTGTTGCAACGGGAAGCAGCGTTCATTCAACGCATATTTCTAAAACGCAGCCGTCGTGGAATATTACGTATGGCGCAAGTCCGTACAAATTGCTCGATCCCGGTCTGCCGATGGCGAGAGATTATGTTATCAGCGTAATAATGGATGTTGTGCGACGATATAATATTGACGGCGTTCATTTCGACGATTATTTTTATCCGTACGGCGGAATGACAACGCAAGACAGCGCATCGTGGAGCGCATACGGCAGCGGGAATATCGGCGATTGGAGAAGAAATAATGTGAACACAATGATTCACCGCGTGCATGACAGTATAAAAACCGTAAAACCGTGGGTAAAGTTCGGCGTTTCTCCCTTTGGAATTTGGAAGCCGGGAGTGCCGAGCGGAATTACCGGTTTAGATGCGTACAATGTAATTTATTGCGATCCGATAAATTGGCTGCAAAATAAAAAAGTAGATTATATTACGCCGCAATTATATTGGATAATCGGCGGCGGGCAGGATTATTCTAAATTGATGCCGTGGTGGGCTTCGCAAACAAGCGGAAGACATTTGTACACCGGAAATGCAGCGTATCGTCTCGGAAGTTCCGACGGTAACTGGCCTGTAACGGAAATTCAAAATCAACTAAATTTAAATCGCGATCCGAATCGCGCGCAGGGAATTGTATTCTTCAGTTCAAAATCTATAACAAATAATTTAAAAGGAGTGCAGGATTCTCTTCGCGCAAATCAATTTAAATATTTTGCAATTCCGCCGGCGATGCCGTGGTTAGATTCTGTTCCGCCGATTAAACCCGGAAATTTAGTTGCAACTTCTGCAATGCCGGCAGGCGTACGGTTACAATGGCAAAAACCTGCGAAAGCAAAAGATAACGACAGCGCGCGCTATTTTGTAATTTACCGCGCACAATTTCCCGATACAATAAATATGAACAACGTAAAATATATTCGTTACGTAACGGCAAACGATACTACCGGGTTTGTTGATGCTTCGGTTGTGCTTGGGGCGAAGTATTCGTACGCGGTAACAACAATGGATAAGCTTCACAACGAAAGCGATGCGGCGACAATTACGCTTACCGTAACAAGCGTTCAGGAATTTGCTCAAGCGCCGGAACAATTTCGTCTGGAACAAAATTTTCCCAATCCGTTTAATCCGAATACAACAATACGCTTTACTCTTCCGCGCGCGAATTTTACAAGCGTAAAAATTTACGATTTGCTTGGACGCGAAGTAGTAACAATTGTTGATACGGTTTTAGATGCCGGCAGACATTCCTTTGAATTCAACGGCGCGAATCTTGCCAGCGGCGTGTACATCTATCGCTTAATTTACGGCGATTATGGAGAAATGAAAAAAATGATTTTACAAAAATAGCGCCATTGGGTACTATTGTACATAGAATTGTATAAGTTATATCCCTGACAATAAAGAATCTGAAAATGAAACAAATAATTGTCTTGCTTTTTTTGATCTGTTTTTTTTCAAAACATAGTAATTCTCAGCAATTAATTTGGAAACACACGGGCGGTCCTATG
>CAYXEE010000301.1:0-3731 GCA_964463935.1 uncultured Chitinophagaceae bacterium
AAATTTCTTGTGGAATCTACAAATTCCACGGTTTGCGTAACTTCAGTTAATAATTAATTTAACAACCAATTTATAAGGAGAGATAAATGAAAAATAATATTCACTTTTTATCAATTTTGCTAGCTTTAGTTATGGCTATTTCAATATTTTTGCCGTGGGTTTCAGTATCTTCTTCAGTTTCCTTTGGTGGCTATAACAGCAGTTTCAGCACTGGCGGGGTTTCAGGAATACATTTTGCCGATGCTTGGTTTGCTCTTATTGTTGCTATAGCCTCGGGAGTAATGGCATTCCGAAAAATGAAGGTTGCGGCAGTTGGCGGTGTAATTAACGCACTAATAGCTTTGGCGCATATGGCTGGTTGGATTTCTTACAATCAGGGAGCCACATTTAACATGGAAAGTCAATATGGTAATGCCCATAGTGCAATTAATTCTGAATTTGGTTTGTATATTTTATTAATAGCATCAATAGTTTTTGCAATCACAACTTTTTTGATTCCGCCTCGTTCCGATGTTTCTTTGAAGGCATAAGAAAATAATTTGATGTGATATTTTAGCGACAAAACCTGCCAAGTCTTTAAGACTTGGCAGGTTTGCGCGTTGAGCTAAAAGTCTATGACGCTCTGGGACGTGAAGTTGCTGTATTGGTAAATGAGAATCTTTCACCGGGAAATTATACTGTACAATTTAATGCAGGTTCTCTTTCCAGCGGATTGTATTTCTATAAATTAACTGCCGAAAATTTTGTTGCTACAAAACGTATGGTTGTAATGAAGTAATCAGAACTGTTGCTGCCATGATTGTTAATCATGGCAGCAATTTTTACGGTTTTACCTTTTCTAACTTTGCTAAATCAATAGAATCCAAAACAGAATACAAAATTTTTACATCGTCAAATCCGCGACCTTCAATGGAAACATTGAAACGGTCTGCAATAATTATTTCCAGCGAACAGTATTTGTTTTCTTCGGTAGAAGTTACTTTCTCGTATCCTTTATACTTATTTTTTATTTTAATTGATTTTACGCTTCCTTCGTCGCTCTCGCCGCTGATTTCCATTTGATACAGCGCGTTAATTTGTTCCGGATGCATTGTTCCGGCAAGATCGGCAATTTGACAGTGTATAGTCCACAGAACTTCTGCATCAACAAGAATTTCTTTTCCGTTATCATCGGTCTGTTTCTGTTTTTCTTTTTTCGGCGCGGAAAAATTTATTTCTGCCAATGACGTTGAAATTCCCATTGCCGTTGTTGTTGCGCCTTTGGGTTTTTCAGCGGTAAATCCATCGGGAGATTTTTTGGGAAGAAATTCCTGCAATTTTTTAAAGTGAACTACTTTTACAGTTTGCTGTTCTTGCGCAAAAGAAATTCCGGAAACAAGTAATACCATCCAAACAAAAAATGTAGTTTTCATACAAGTATTCCTTACGATTATTTTTTTATGTTAATGACTGAAGTTACGCAGATGATGTTTAAGGACTCAAAACCTGAATCCCGTCATTCCCGCGAAGGCGGGAATCTATGAATTTGAACTGATTTCAATGTACGGATGCCCGACTAAAGCCTGCCCGACTTCGTCGTTCAGGCGGGCATTCGGGCATGACGTTTTTCTTGTTTTGCGTAACCTCAGTTAATAATGAAGCATCTCTTCCGCTTTTGCCAAAATAACGCGCGGCGTAAACGGCTTCGGAACAAATTCTACATCGTTGTAAAATTCAATATTCACGCCGAGTTCTTCTAACGGATACCCGCTGACGAGAATAATGGGAATATGCGGAATCATTCTGCGCGTATTTTCTATCACCATTCTTCCGTCCGACATTTTTAAATAAAAATCTGTGATAATAAGTTGAATGTTGGTTCCGTTTTTTTCAATCCATTCCTGCAATGCTTCGGCAGAATCAACGGCAATTACGGTATAACCGTGTTCTACAAATTCTTCTTTTAACAAAGAAAGCACGTCAAGATTATCTTCAACAATTGCCACGGTAATGGATTTATTTTTTTCTGCCGCGCGGGAAAGCAGCGTTCTGCTGAAAATAGATTTTTCTTTCGTTGAAATTGTGAAATATAAAAGCTTGCCAACAATTCCAAAGGCGATAAATGCGGCGTTGTAAAAAATAAATTCGCTTATGGTAAATCCTTCTTCAACAAATTCCGGCGGAAAAAAATCCCAATTTAAAAATGCAGCGCAGTTAAAAAAGAATAAAACAACAAATGTAATTGCAATAACAACATCGTTGCGAAAAATAAGACTGGAAAAAATTATTATTGCAGGAAAAAATATTACAATCGGATCGTGCAATCCTTTCCCTAATATGGAAAAAATTGAAATGCCGATTATTCCTGCAAATAAACTTATTGTAACAGCGGCAACGTGCAATTTTTTACGTAACAGCCAGATTGAACCGGCAAAAACTACTGAAAGAAAAACAAAAAGAAGAAGTAAATCGGGTTCGTTGTAAAGAAAAGAAAAAACGGATCCGAATAAAGCGGCAAGCAGACTGATAAGTAATATGCCTTTAAGCGCCGGAGTTATTTTAGGATTAAATAGTGAATCCATATCGTATTATTCTCCCCTGTGAGTTATGTGTGAAGATAAAAACTGAATTTGTAAATCACAACACCACAATTCTTTTTTTGGAAATAAGGCAATTTTTGACGAAATTCATAAAATTTATCGGCAACACAAACTAACAAAGAAAAATGAATAAAGGAGCAATTATGTCAACAATTATTGATGTTTGGGCAAGAGAAATAATGGATTCACGCGGAAATCCAACAGTTGAAGTGGATGTTACGCTTGAAGACGGAACAATCGGACGTGCGGCAGTTCCAAGCGGCGCTTCCACAGGCGAACACGAAGCGGTGGAATTACGCGATGACGACAAAAATCGTTATCTCGGCAAAGGCGTTTTAAAAGCAGTTGAAAATGTGAACGATATTATTGCGGAAGAGTTGATCGGATTTGATGCGCAAGACCAAGTTGGAATTGATAAGATGATGATTGAACTGGACGGAACGCATAACAAAGCAAAGCTCGGCGCAAACGCAATGCTTGCAGTTTCTCTTGCAACGGCAAAAGCGGCGGCAAATTATTTCGGCGTACCGCTCTACCGTTACATCGGCGGAACAAATGCAAAAACATTGCCGACTCCGATGATGAATATTATCAACGGCGGACGCCACGCGGACAACAATGTTGATTTTCAAGAATTTATGATTATGCCGGTGAACGCTCCGACATTTGCAGAAGCGTTGCGTATGGGCGCAGAAGTATTTCACACGCTTAAAGGCGTGTTGAAGAAAAAAGGTTACAACACTGCAGTCGGTGATGAAGGCGGATTTGCTCCGAGTTTAAAATCCAACGAAGAAGCGCTGCAAGTAATTATGGAAGCAATTGAAAAAGCGGGCTACAAACCGGGACAAGATGTTTTCATTGCGCTCGATCCGGCAACAAGCGAAATGTACGGCGAAGATGGAAAATATCTTTTCTATAAATCCACGCAGGAAAAATTCACCGCCGAACAAATGGTTGCGTATTGGAAAAAATGGGTGGACAATTATCCGATTATTTCCATTGAAGACGGTATGGCAGAAAATGATTGGGACGGATGGAAATTATTGACCGATACAGTCGGCAATAAAGTGCAGCTTGTCGGCGACGATTTGTTTGTAACGAATACAGAATTTTTGAGCAAAGGGATTGCAAAAGGCGTAGCAAATTCCATTC
>CAYXEE010000302.1:0-3731 GCA_964463935.1 uncultured Chitinophagaceae bacterium
ATCTTTTTATTACGTTAGAGCTAGATGATTCCGAAACTAATTGATATAAAATCTAAACCAAATTATTTTCTTTGGTTAAAATTTTCCGATGGAGTTGAAGGCGAAATTGATTTTTCCGGCGATGTTCGGAAAGGTGTATTTGCATATTGGAAGAATCCGAAAAATTTTGAAAATGTTCGCATCGGTTCATCCGGTGAAATTTCTTGGAATGAAGAAGTTGATATATGCGCAGATTCAATGTATTTAAAAATTACAGGGAAAAAAGCCGGAGATATTTTTCCGGCTTTGGCGAAAGAACAAATGAATGCCTGAAATAAGCAGATTTTTCGGAATAATAATTCGCATGTTTTATGATGATCTTACTCCGCCGCATTTTCATGTGGAGTACAATGATTTTCGGGCAAAAGTAACAATTGAAACACTTTCAGTTATTGATGGAAACCTGCCCTCGCGAGTTTTAGGTTTTGTTATTGAGTGGGCTTCGATTCACCAGAACGAGTTACGTTTGGAATGGCAGCACGCGGTAAACAAAGAAAAACTAAACAAAATAGCTCCATTGGAATAACTTCTTTTACCATTATTATTTGTTGTAATGCAATGAAGGCGAGGGAAATTCCTCGCCTTTGTTGTTAAATAAAAGAACGAAGATTCGCAGAGAGGCGGAGTAATAATGATTTTTGATATAATAGTTTTGTTGATAATTATTGGCGCAGCATTTGGATTGCTAATTTTGATCATAAACGGTAAAGCAACCGGCGGCGGAGGGAGTTTTACTGCGGCTTCTGCGTTTGCTGATATGCAAAATGAAGATAAACGCAATGCAATGGAAGTCGTGATTGAAATGAAATCAGGAAAGAAACAGTTTGAGCAAGAAAGCGGAGATAAAGAAAAACTAGAATCTTAATTCTCACGCAAAGGTGCAAAGGAAATAAAACTTCTCTGCGTCTCAGCGTCTCTGCGGTGAGAAAACAATAATATGATTGAAAAGAAAAATTATGAACTTCAATAAATTTACAATTAAATCGCAAGAAGCGGTGCAGAATGCGCAAGAAATTGCGACATCGTACGGCAATCAAGCAATTGAACCTGAACATGTCCTTGCCGCATTGGTGCAAGACTCTCAAGGAATTGTTGCGCCAATCTTATTAAAACTTGGCGCAAATGTAAATTACATTAAAATAAAAATTAACGAAGCAATTGAGAAACTGCCGAAAGCAAGCGGCGCTCAGCAATATCTTTCTACAACATTGCAAAAAGTATTTGAGCAGGCGCAAAAAGAGGCAGAAAATCTAAAAGATGAATTTATCAGCACGGAACATTTGCTTCTTGCGTTGCTCGATCAAAAAAATAATGCCGGAGTAAAACTCCTGCTTGATCAAGGTGTAACGAAAGATGGCGTATTAAAAGCATTGAAAGATGTGCGCGGCTCACAACGCGTAACAGATCAAAATCCGGAAGATAAATATCAATCACTGCAAAAGTTTGGAAGAGATTTGAACGAACTTGCACGCAAAGGAAAACTTGATCCGGTCATTGGTCGCGATGATGAAATTCGCCGCGTATTGCAAGTGCTTTCACGCAGAACAAAAAATAATCCGGTACTAATTGGCGAACCGGGTGTTGGTAAAACGGCAATCGCAGAAGGTCTTGCACATAGAATAATTCACGGTGATGTTCCGGAAAATCTAAAAACGAAACGAATTATTGCACTTGATTTTGCGGCAATGATCGCCGGTGCAAGTTTTCGCGGTCAGTTTGAGGAACGTTTGAAAGCAGTATTGAAAGAAGTGGAAAATTCTAACGGCGAAATAATTTTGTTTATTGATGAATTACATACTCTTGTTGGTGCCGGCTCGGCGCAAGGTTCTGTTGATGCCGCAAATATTTTAAAACCTGCGCTTGCGCGCGGAGATTTGCGAGCAATTGGCGCAACAACGCTCAACGAATATCACAAATACATTGAAAAAGATCCTGCGCTTGAACGGAGATTCCAACCGGTGATAATTGATGAGCCGACAGTTGAAGATACAATTTCAATCTTACGCGGACTTGCAGAACGATACGAAGTGCATCACGGCGTTCGCATAACCGACGGCGCAATTGTTGCCGCCGCACAATTGAGTCATCGTTATATTTCCGACAGATTTTTGCCGGACAAAGCAATTGATCTTGTAGATGAAGCGGCGTCGAAATTGCGAATTGAAATTGATTCAATGCCGGAAGAACTTGACGATCTTGAACGCAAAACAAAGCAATTGGAAATTGAACGTGAAGCGATCAAACGTGAACTGTCCGCCGATTATGCCGATGAAAGCGATAAGTTAATGATTCAAACTCGGCTGAATGAAATTGAAAAAGATGTTGCCGAGTTAAGTGAAAAACGAAATGAATTGAAAGCGCATTGGCAGAACGAAAAAGAATTGATCCAATCAATTCGTTCAATGAAAGAAGAGATTGAAAATGTAAAGCACGAAGCTGAACAAAAAGAACGAGATGGCGATCTTGCAAAAGTTGCTGAACTCCGTTACGGAAAATTAGCGACGCTGGAGAAAAATCTGAAAACTGCAACTTCAAAACTTGCTGAGATTCAAAAAAATCAAAAAATGCTGAAAGAAGAAGTTGATGCTGAAGATATCGCAGAAATTGTTTCTAAGTGGACGGGAATTCCGGTAATGCGTATGCTGGAAAGCGAGCGGACGAAATTATTGCGGCTCGAAGATAAAATCCATGAACGCATGGTAAATCAGGAAGAAGCGGTGCGTGCAGTTGCTGATGCAATTCGCCGAAGCCGCGCCGGATTAAGCGACGATAAACGACCGATCGGTTCATTTATTTTTCTTGGAACAACAGGCGTCGGAAAAACCGAACTTGCGCGCTCGCTTGCGGAATTGCTGTTCAATGACGAAAATGCGATGGTGCGAATTGATATGAGCGAATATATGGAAAAGTTTTCCGTTTCGCGTCTTATCGGCGCGCCGCCGGGCTACGTCGGTTATGAAGAAGGGGGACAATTAACAGAAGCGGTGAGAAGGAAACCGTATTCTGTTGTATTGCTCGATGAAATTGAAAAAGCTCATCCTGAAGTATTCAATGTGCTTTTGCAATTATTGGATGAAGGAAGATTGACCGATTCGCAAGGTAAGACAGTAAATTTCAAAAATACAATCGTGATAATGACTTCGAATCTTGGCTCGCAGTTAATTCAAGAACGGATGATGCAGATGCAATCCGAAGAAGATTGGCAAAATTTTGCCGGCGATCTTCGTTCACAATTGAATGCGATGCTTCGCCAAACCATTCGTCCGGAATTTTTGAATCGCGTTGATGAAATAATTCTCTTCAAACCGTTAACACAAAATGATATCAAGCAGGTAATTGATATTCAATTGAAACGAGTTGAAGAGATGCTTTCGAAAAAGGAAATTCAACTTGTTATCACTGAAGAAGCGAAAGATTGGATCGCGCGTCTTGGTTACGACCCGATGTATGGAGCAAGACCGTTGAAACGTGTAATTCAAAAACATCTTATCAATGTTTTGTCCGAAAAGCTTCTTGCGGCAGAATTCAATGAAGGTGATTCGATTGAAGTTTCTCTAATTGGTGAAGGAAAATTATTTTTCAGTAAAATAACAAATTGATATCAAGCCGTATATTGTATACAATAAAAATATTAAAATAAAAATTGCCCCAAAATCCTCAATTTGGGGCTTTTTGGTTTTTAAACCTTAAAA
>CAYXEE010000303.1:0-3727 GCA_964463935.1 uncultured Chitinophagaceae bacterium
TCGGCATAATTCCTTTTCCGTTTAACGATATGGAATTTGTTGCAGGTTTACCATCGTGCGTAAATTGAATCTGCGATGAGAAATCCGTCATTGAAATAGAATGAAACGTAATTTCAAACTTTTGCGAATCTAACGGAGCTATCACTGCATTTTTCGGCTCAATGGTAAATACGGCAGAATCTCCGGATGCAACTTTAGAGATAGTCATTGAAGCAGTTCCAATGTTTTTCACATAGATGTTTTCCGATTTTGTTTCTCCGACAAGAACATTTCCAAAATCAACGACTGATTGTTCCAAAGAAAATACCGGCGCAACTCCGCGTCCTTCAAGACCGATTGTATCGGGCGAAGAATCTGCATTACTTGCAAAATTAATTCTGTTGAAAAGTTTTCCTTGAGCGTTCGGTGTAAATCGCACAAAGAATTTCTGCGTATTCCCTTTTGCAATAACCGCCGAATTGGGCTGCACTGAAAAAAGCGGACTCATTGTATTGACAGCAGAAATTACTAAATCCATATTCCCGGAATTTGTAATTTCAAGCGAATCTAACATTGAAGAATCAACTCGAACATCGCCAAAATTTAATTTTGATGTGGAAGCCGTGAACAACGGCTGAACGCCGACGCCTTTTGCAATCAGCGTATCAGGATTTGAATCCGCATCATTGGTGAAAATCAATTTTGCATCAATACCGCCTCGCTTTGTTGGAGCAAATTTCGCCGCGAATTTCAGCGAATCTCCTTCCTGAATTATTCCGCTTGCTGGAATGATTGTTACTTGCGCCTCATCGGAAGTTACACTGCTGATTGTAAGCGCCATATTTCCGGGATTTTTTATCCAAACATTTTCTTGTTTATTTGTATGTACGCGCACGCTGTCAAAATGTAATTGCGTGAATTGCGGTACAAAAAGCGGCTCAACGCAAATTCCTTCTATTGAAATCGTATCGCTTGATTTTCGCGCATCGTGTTTGAAAATAAATTTATCAGCAAACGTTCCGCGTTCGTTTGCGTTGAAAGTAATTGCAAACTTCGCCGAACTTTCCTTCGGCACATTCGCCGAAGTCGGCGTAATTGAAAATTTATTTACGCCATTTTGAATTGCCGAAATTGCGAGCGGCATATTTCCATTATTATAGACAGTTACAGTATCAACTTTTAATTGCCCTTTTCTCACTTTATTAAAATTCAACGATTTTACTGACGCAAAGAACGGCTCAATCGCAGTTCCGGAAATCGTTATTGTATCGGTTGTTGGTTTTCCGTTATGTTTTACTACCATAAATGCAGGTTTATCGCCGAACGGTCTTTTCGGCGTAAATGTAACAACAAATTCTTTTTTACCGGAAGGCGAAAGAACAACGGAAGTCGGCGTGATTGTATATTGCGAATCGCTGACGGAAATTCCTGTTACCGCTATCGAAGTATTTCCTGTATTGCTGAAGGTGATTGTGTCCGTACGAATTGAATCAATTCTCACTTCACCAAAATCCATTGAACGGCGCGAAGCTGTAAAGATCGGAAGAATTCCAAATCCTGCAACAGTAACAATATTCGTATCGGGATTTGCATCGTGCGAAAATTTTACTGTTCCGTTTTGCTGCCCCATTACGGATGGATTGTACGAGAAAATAAATTTTTGTTTTTCTGATGGATTTACAGTTGCAGACTGCGGCGAAACGGTAAATTGATTTTGATCGGTTGAAACAACGGACGCAATATTTAAAACTGCATTTCCATTATTAGTTACGGTAAGTGAATCTTTTTTGGTTGTTCCAACCGTAGTTGAACCGAAGTTAAATGATATTTTATCAATTGAAAATACCGGTTCAATTCCAATACCTTTTACATGAACGCTGTCCGGCGTAGTCAACGTTGCTGAGTGATTGAAAATTAACTCTCCTTCAAAATTTCCGGCAGTAACAGGCGCAAAGGTAACGGTGAACCATGCCGAATCATTCACAGGAATATCTAACGGCTGCGGTGTAACTGTATATCCTGCAACAGTTGGAGAAATACTGTTAACATGTAAAACAGCTGTTCCTGTATTCTTCACCAGCACGCTGTCAACTTTTGATTGACCGCGGCGAACATTTCCAAATTCCAATAAGCTTGGCGCAACAACAAATTGAGAAGCTGTACCGGTTCCGCTTAAATAAAAACGCGCATAATCAACATTATAATAAAGATCAACATAACCGTTAAGTACTCCTTCGAATTGAGAGGTATAAGAGATATTGATAATCGTACTATCTCCAACTTGCAGCGTATCATTTTGAACTGTTGCTGTAAATTCAACATTCGTGGAATTTAAACTCTTGATAAACATTGTGGAAGTACCAGCGTTATAGAGTTTGATGCTGTCCGTTTTTGTTTCACCAAGCGGAACTGAGCCAAAATCATGGCTCCATTCAGATAAATTAACCGAAGGATAAATACTGCGCCCTTTCAACGTTACAATATCTGTTCCCGTTGTTCCGTTGTGATTGAAATAAATATTTGTTTCTGTTCCGTGATTTATTGCATTCATCCACACTAAAAATTTTGCACTATCACCAATTGGAATAACAGCACTACCGGGAGTAACGCCATACGTCCAATAATCCGGGCTCGCGTAAACATAAGAAATTGTTAACGGATAGTTTCCTGTATTCTTAACATATATTGAATCGTATTTTATTTCCGGACGAATAACATCACCGAAATTAATTTCCTTGGTTGAGAATGTTGCAATTCCTTTTGCTTCCGTTCCGGTTATTGCAAATGTTGTTAATGTATCAACCGGTCCGACTGTAAGTATGTTGCTATTTCTATCGCGGGAAATAATCGGCAGAGTTTTCCATTCCGTTCCATTCCACTGAACGACATTCAATGAATCTTCATCAGGAATTCCTATTGCAGCAACATCACCATCGTTATATGTCAATTTTAAATTAGCAGAAAGTGATTTTATTCCTTGCTGTTCTGCTTTATAATAAAATCGGAGAAATTTTTGCCCTGCATTTTGGGGCGGCATTGGAACTGATGCGGTGTCAAGAAGCCTCAATGCAACTTCTCCGCTGTCAACCATTGAAAATACATCGAGTGTTAAAGGGTGATGGCGTGCAGGAGGATAATCTGCAATACTCCAATAATATTGTCCTATTGTTTTTACTGGAATAACGAGACGACCAGCAACATAATAACCGGGTGTTTGTGTCCCGGGCAGATATATCGAAAATGAATCAGCATAAGCGTGATTGGTTAATGTTCCATTTATTGTAATATCCTTGGATGGGTAGAATACAGTGCCTCCGCCAAAATTACGAAGTACATTTGGATTGCTTGGAATATCATTGCCGGTTCTCATATAACCGGTAAAATAATTTACGTCATAATATGTTTGATATCCCAGCAAAGAAGTAAAATTCGAACTATTATACCGCTGCAAGGACGATCCATCAAGCATTGTTATATTATTCGATGAGTTATCAATTGTTCCGCCGTTAACAGTAAGAGTACCCTTCACAGCAACAGGTTTATCAATTACAATATCATTATTTGTTGATATGAAGTTTACTGTGTCAGGCAAAAGATTTCCGGTGTGCATCAATGAGCCATAGTAAGTAAAAGAGATGGACGTATTTTTTCCAATCAATTTCTCTCCTGTTAATTGAAGTACGCCGTCAATTCCATTGGGATTACTTGTTGTAAAAGTACCTTCGTCCAACAATTGGAATTTCCCATC
>CAYXEE010000304.1:0-3711 GCA_964463935.1 uncultured Chitinophagaceae bacterium
TGCAATTGCTAACAAAGAAGAAATTACGAAAACAATCTTACGCACAATTCTGCTCGGAGTGTGGAAAATTTTATGCTTCACACGGAATAGAGAAAACGATCAAAGTTTTACTTGAAAATTTTGTTTAAAAGTCTGTAGCAACCTTAGTGCGATCGTTCTCCTTAATTGAATGGAACTTGAGATTTGCATTTATTTACTGATATAAAAGTAGGGAAATCCCCATTAACATTCAACAATTAAGAATTTAAAATTGACTTACTGAAGTTACGCAAGAAGTATTTTTTTTTGAACAATCAGATGGAGTCCACATTTACTTGTCCGCCGGTTTTTTGCGGGAGGCGGACTCCATCTAACTACCATTTATTTTTGCATCAACAACTCTGCTGCTTGATACGGCGTTAATTTTCTCTGCGCTACATTTTCAAGATTGTTGCGTAAAACGGCAGTATGTTCACTGTTCCAAAAATTTGTGCGAAACTTATCGTGAATTATTTCTTCAATTCGCGCTTGTAATTGTTTTACTCTCCGTTTTTCAAACTGCGTGGAATGTAGTAAATATGTTTTATGCCTTTCAATTTGCCGCGCAATCTCCTCAATTCCTTTTCCTTCGCTTGCCACAGATTTCACAACATCTGCAATCCACGAATGTTCATCGTGAGGACGGAAACCCAAAATCATTTTTATTGACATTACCGCCTGCTCTGCGCCGGGACGGTCGGCTTTATTCATTACAAAAAAATCTGCGATTTCCATTAAGCCCGCTTTCATCGCTTGTATTCCGTCGCCGGATTCGGGAACAAGAACAACAATGGTTGTATCCGCCGCGCCTGCAATATCCAATTCAGATTGACCGACGCCGACTGTTTCAAAAAGAATAATATCGAATCCCGCCGCATCAAGCACATCCGCCGCTTCGCGGGTTTTTTTGCTTAATCCGCCGAGTGAACCGCGCGAAGCCATTGAACGAATAAAAACTCCGTCGTCCATTTCTACTTCGCTCATTCTCACACGGTCTCCAAGCAGTGCGCCGCCTGTAAACGGACTTGTCGGATCAACGGCTATAATTCCGATTTTTAAATTTTGTGAGCGATAATATCTTGCAAGGCGGCTTGTCAGCGTGCTTTTTCCTGCTCCGGGCGGACCGGTAATTCCGATACGGTACGCTCTGCCTGTACGAAAAAATATTTCAGAAAGAAATTTTTCACTGCCGGCAATTTCATTTTCTATAAATGAAATTGCCCGCGCAATTATTCTACGCTCGCCGGAAAAAAGTTTTTGTATGTCAATATGCTGACTCATTTTTTTTTGTTAAAATCACCCTTCGATGCGTCCCGATACACAACATCGGGACTTACTCAGGGTGAACAGTTTGTTTTACGGCTTTTCTAATCTCGTTCATCCTGAGCAAGTCCGCGCCAGCGGACGCGTCGAAGGATGAACGCACAACACGCTTCATTTTTTACTCTTAAAAAACTCTACTGTTCTTTTTAGTCCTTCTTCAATCGTTACTGTCGGAGTCCAGCCAAGTTCATCGTGAATTTTTTTTGATGAAATAACGCTTCGCATTTGCTCTCCCGCTTTTGCAGGAATGTGATCTTCGCTGCAATTCGACCCGGTATGGTTTTTCAAATGATGAAAAAGTTGATTTACATCAGTTTCAATTCCTGTCCCAATATTAAAAATATTCGAGCCGTTGTATTGTAATGCAAGAAGATTCGCTTTTACTACATCGCCGACAAAAACATAATCGCGCGTCTGCTTTCCGTCGCCGTTAATAATCGGCTGTTCGCCTTTCAACATTTTCGAAGTGAAAATTGCAACCACGCCTGCTTCGCCGTGCGGACTTTGCCGCGGTCCATAAATATTTGCGTAGCGAAGAATAACATGCTCAATTCCATAAATTTCTTTGTAGAAAAAAAGATATTTTTCCGTAGTCAATTTTGTAATTCCGTACGGCGAAAGAGGTCGCGTGGGATGATTTTCATCTGCAGGAAAATAATCCTGCTCGCCGTAAATTGCGCCGCCGGTTGATGAAAAAGTAACTTTTTTCAATCCATGTTTTCTTCCCGCTTCCATCAAATTTAAAAATCCGAGAATATTCACCGAAGCGTCAAATTGGGGGTCGGCGACAGATTTGCGTACATCCATTTGCGCCGCATGATGGCACATTACTTCAATTTTCTCATCTTTAAAAATATTTTCTACCGCCGAATCTTGAATATCCATCTGATAAAATTTTGCTTTCGGATGTACATTTTCCATTTTTCCGCTGGAAAGATTATCAACAATAATGACATCATGTCCTTCCGCAATAAACGCGTCGGCTACATTTGAACCGATAAACCCGGCACCGCCGGTTACTAAAATTTTCATTTCCCCTCTATTTTTTTGTGAAATTAACTAAACCTTTTTTACCAATATCATTTCTAAAATACGCGCCAGTAAAAGAAATTTTCTGTACGGCAGAATACGCTTTTTGCATTGCTGCGGGTAAATCATTTCCTATGGCGGTTACTCCAAGAACCCTTCCTCCGGCGCTCACAAATTTTTCATTTTCTTTTTTTGTTCCGGCATGAAATACAATTGCTTCTTTCTTCGCTTCTTCCAGACCGAAAATTTCCTTTCCTATTTCATAAGAATCGGGATATCCGTTAGAAGCAAGAACAACAACAATTGCTGTTTCATTTTGTAATTTAAAATTTAATGTTGAAAGAGAACCTGAAGCGCACGCATAAAACATTTCAAATACGTCGCTTGCAATCAGCGGAAGAACAACCTGCGTTTCAGGATCGCCGAGACGAACATTAAACTCTACAACTTTCGCCTTACCATTTAAAATCATTAAGCCAACATACAAACATCCTTTATACTGATTCCCTTCAGCTTTCATTCCGCGCAATGTCGGTTGAATAATTTCTTTTTCTACCTGCTCAAGAATTTTTTTTGTAACAATCGGCGCGGGGGCATACGCTCCCATTCCGCCGGTATTTTTTCCCGTATCATTATCGCCGATGCGTTTATGGTCCTGCGCAGAAGATAGAAGAACGTAACGCTCGCCGTCGCACATTGCAAAAACGGACGCTTCTTCGCCTTCCATAAATTCTTCAATTACAATTTTACTTCCTGCTTCGCCGAAAATTTTATCTTCAAAATATTCTTTTAGCGTTCGTACGGCTTCTTCTTGTGAAGAACAAATTGCAACGCCTTTTCCTGCTGCAAGTCCATCCGTTTTAATTACAAACGGTGGAAGATTTTTGTGAATATATTTTTCAGCTTCAGCAAATTCAGATTGAGAAAACGTTTCATACTTTGCGGTCGGTATGGAATATTTTTTCAAAAAATTTTTTAAGAAAATTTTGCTCCCTTCCAACTGCGCCGCCGCTTGTGAAGGACCGAATATTTTCAATCCGCGCTCTTCAAACAAATCAACAATACCGTTAACAAGCGGCGTTTCACTGCCGACAATTGTTAAATCAATAGAATGTGTTGCAGCAAACTGAACTAAACCGTAAATATCGTCCGCTTTTATCGGAATGCACTCCGCAAGTTCTTCAATACCGGCGTTTCCCGGAGCGCAAAATATTTTTTTAACGCGCGAGCTATTGTTTACCGCCGACACAATCGCATGTTCTCTCCCGCCCGAGCCGACAACTAAAACATTCATTTATACCTCAAGATGCCGAGTTAAAATTTTTGCAAGTTCGCTCGTTA
>CAYXEE010000305.1:0-3710 GCA_964463935.1 uncultured Chitinophagaceae bacterium
ATAGTTGGACTTTAGTCCACAAAGCATTGAGAATTCAGGGCTAAAGCCCGTTCACGTTGTGATATTTTTTCCCACGACCTAAAGGTCGCGGCTAATGCGCGCGTTGCTATGCGGACATTTTTTTTGCGTAACATGAATGACTAACTGTTGTTACGCAAAACCTTAAAATCAATCGTCATTCCCGCACGTTTTAAGCGGGAATCAATATAATGGATGCCCGACTAAAGCATTCGGGCATGACGACCTTACTTTGTTAGGCGGATATTTTTTTTGCGTAACATGAATGACTAATAATTTTTTTCATTTCTAAAATATTCTGCTTGCACATAAAACGAACTGCGCCTGCTTTTTCCGCCGCTTCACGAATATCGTCATCGTTGTATTGCGAAATTACAAGCACTTTCGCGTTCGGATCGCTGTGAATAATTTCTGCAGTTGCGGTGATACCGTCTTTCCGTTTCATTTCAAAATCCATCACCACCCAATCCGGATGGAACGAAGAATATGCATCAAGCGCTTCGTCTCCGTCCTCGCATTCATAAACAACATCGCGCGCAGTCGCAACAACTTTGCGGATTGTTTTTCGCATTTCGTTATTATCTTCAACAATCATAATGCGCATTTTTTTCTTTTTCATTAAAAGTAAACTACAATTATTGCGGCGGGAAATGTATCCGTAGAACTACGAATTAAATACGGAAAAAATACGAAGGGGGAAGGATTATGAATTATGAATTATGAATTTTGAATTTTGAATTAGGAATTAGGAATTTTGAATTTTGAATTATGAATTTTGAATGGCTGGAGAAAAATAAAAAATCTTCTTTGCGTCTTAGCGGCTTTGCGGTGAAAAACTTACAAATACATTTTATTTTCTATCGCAAATTTTACAACTGCCTGCACGCCTTTCAACTTTAATTTTGTTGAAATGCTCATCCGATGATGTTCCACCGTTCGAACAGAAATATTTATTTCGGCGGCAATTTCTTTGCTGGTTTTATGCAAGCCAATTTGTTTTAATATTTTTAATTCGGTGGGAGTTAATCGTTCCAGCGCCGGATTCTTTTTTTGAAACTGTTTCATCGTAACGCTTCGTTGAATAACAAATGTAGAAAGAGTCGGGCTGATGTAATATTCTTTCTTGGCGACAGTTTTTACACAATTTGTAATTTCAGAAAGCGCATTGTCTTTTAAAACATATCCTTTCACATCAAGCTGCATCGCTTCATCAAACAAATCTTTTTCTTTAAACATTGTTAAAAAAACAAACTCCGTTTCAGAATTTTCTTTTCGCAGCGCTTCAACAACTTCAACTCCGGTTTTTTCCGGCATATCAACATCAAGCACGGCAACATCCGGCTTCAGTTCGCGGATTTTTTCCATCGCCTCTTCGCCGTTTTCCGCTTCTGCTATAATTTCAAATCCGCTGACAGAGTCGAGAATTGTCCGCAATCCTTTTCTAAAAATCGGATGATCATCGGCAATGACAATGCGAATATTTTTTTTCTTCGTCATAAATTTTTACTCTAAACCTAACAGGTCTTCCGCCAAAAGATGAAGCATGACGGACAAGTAAAGACCTGTTAGGTTTTTAACGTTTGCGGAACAACAACTTCAACCGTTGTTCCTTTCCCAAGTTCAGAATGAAGCGAAAAACTTCCGCCAATAATTCTTGCGCGCTCTCGCAAACCGAACAAACCCAATCCGCCAATAAAAGTTTCTCGCTGTTCAACAGCTTTTACATCAAAACCTTTTCCATTATCAGAAATGGTCAAGCGAACTTCATTGAAATTATTTTTCAGTTCAACTGTTATCGCTGTTGCATCGGCATGCTTCAACGCATTGTTTACAGATTCCTGTGCAATACGGTACACATGCGCTTCCGTTTCTTTAGAAAAAATTCCTTCCGTTTTATCAATGGAATGTTTGAATGTAATTTTCGCGGAATGTTCCATATTCCGAATCATTGCAATAATTGCTTTCGTCAATCCCATTCTGTTTAATTGATACGGATGAAGATTGCTGGCAATGGTCCGCGTTTCTTCAATGGAGCGCGATGCAATTTCGGAAAGTTCGCTCAGTTGTTCATTTAAATTTTTTCTCGGCATTTTTGTTTGAATGCCGACATCAATCATATTTTTGATGATCAATAGATTTTGCCCGAGCGAATCATGCAGTTCGGATGAAATTCTTTTTCGTTCTTGTTCTTGCTGTGCAAGAAGCTGCGCCGAAAATATTTTCTGCAATTCTTCCGAATGCTGCGCTGTTTCAATTTTTCGAATTTCTTTTGAGCGGATATACAACGCGCCGGCTCCAATTAACACAACAAGTAAAATTCCGGCGGCTATATTGCGCTGCAATGTTTGAATTTGATTTTCCTGTTCAAGAATTTTTATTTGTGTTTCTCTATGTCCGGTTTCAAACCGCGAAAGCGAATTAACATATTCTTTTTTTGCGCGCTTACTATTAATCGAATCTTGCAGCGCGGAATGTATTTTATGATACACTAACGCCTGTTGATAATTTCCAATTTTTTCATTGGCAGCCGAAAGGATTTCAGCGCTTTTCAAAATTCCTTCAACGGAATAAATTCCTTGAGAAAAATTTAGCGCTTTTTCTGCGTGCATAATTGCTGAAGCATAATCGCGCTGCAATAATTCAACTCGCGCTAAACCAATGTAACACTCTTTCTGTCCGCTGATATCTCGAATTGACGCGTGCAGATTCAACGATTCTAAGTAATATTTTTTTGCTTTATCATATTTTTTTTGCCGCGCCGCAATATCTGCAAGATTGATCAACGCCATTCCAATACTGCTTGCAGAATGCGGCTGAACGCGCTTTGCCATTTCCAGCGCCTGCAAGTGGTATGATTCTTCTTCCTGCAAATTATTTTCTCCTCCCGCAATTAATCCAAGAAGCGTAATGGTGCTTATCACCGCGCGCGGAGAATTAATTTTTTTTCGCAGTTCAAGAGCAATGAGCGCATACTCTTTTGCTTTTGCCAATTCTTTTCTCATTGAATACAACCGCGCAATATTGTGATACGCCAGCGCTAAACCATCCGGATCTCGCGTTTCGTTAAACAGCGTTAATGTTTTTTGAAACCAAAACATTGCGGAATCTTCTTCGCCGCGCACAAAGTAAGAAAGTCCTGTCATAAAATACGAGCGTCCGATTCCATTTTTATAATTCAAAGAATCCGAAATGCGGTACATCTCTTTTGCATACCACAGTGTTGAATCCGGAAATGCGCCGGCATAACTTCCGGCAATATTTGAAAGAAGAAAAATATAGTTCGTATCTCGCAGCGCCGTTCTGCTTAATAAAAGCAGCGAATCTTTTTCATTTGAAAAAAGAGTGGAAGTAAGCGCCGTAAAAAGCGATAGAAATAAAATTAGAATTCTTTTTTTCATGACTAAGGAAAATACAAAATTCTTAAATAAAAAAGCCGCTTGATGCGGCGTTTTTAGAATTAACAATTTATTTGGTCCAGCAGAAATAGTTTTCGTATTTGTGTTTTCCGGCTGATATAATTATCGTCCGGTATAAATTATTTTAAAAGCAGCATTTTCTTCAATTGAGTTTTATTATTACTTTCAAGCCGCACGAAATACATTCCGCTGGAAAAGCTTTTCGCATTCCATTGCACTTCGTAACTTCCGGGCATTTGTTCTTCATTCACAAGCGTTGCAACTTCTCTTCCGAGA
>CAYXEE010000306.1:0-3675 GCA_964463935.1 uncultured Chitinophagaceae bacterium
TAATTTTTTGTGCCGAGTCGAAGCATTTTTTTATTTTGCGTAACTTCAGTTATAATTAAGTATTTACTAATTCAAATATAACTAATTAGTAATAATCAGTCAAGTAGTATTTTAATTCTTTCCTTAATTTTTAAGAAATCTGCGCTTATGAAAGCAACGTTATTGTATCAGTTCGGAGGGATTATATGTATAAATGAAATCCGTTATACCGGAAGAAGAAAGAATTTTTGAAATGCGAGTCGCATCTCCATAAAACACCATTGTTAAATTGGAAGTCAAAAATATATTTTTGATTATATCGCACGCAACAGATTCGCTCGCTGCGTCAATTTCTTTGTAATACTGCTCCTTTGTGAGAATTGGAACTCCGTAACGATCGAACTGAACGCGGCTAGATATTGCATATTTCTTATCTAACTGATAAACAAATCTATTTTTAAAAGAAGAAGGGCGTTCTGATAATCGTTCTATAAAATCCTGTTGAGTAGAAAATTTTTTTAAATGTTCAAGCAGCGCAGGAATAAGATATTGTGATGTTTCATTAGACGGATCGGAATAATATGTAATTCTTCCAATGCGACCTGTTCCTGTAATAATTGAAGCATACGCTCCGTAACACCATCCATTTTTATTTCGCAAATGATCAAAAAGATATCCTTCAAAACTGCCGAGCGCATCAATAATTAACGAAAGACCAAATCTCTGTGAATCGGCTGCTGATAATCCTTTGTGAGACCAGAGCAATCTATCATTACTTGCATTTTCCACATGAAATATATGCGCTCTTGTTTTTTTCTCAACTGCATATTCTGCTTCCGGCAGTAATGTAAAACCATTTTTTGCGCGCAGTGAAAATATTTTTTGGATGCGCTTTTCAATTTCAGCGTAAGCAATATCGCTTATTGATGTTGCGTACGCCGTTTCACAATTTTTAATCTTTGAAAAATATTCAACAACATCTTCGCGAGATATTTTTTCTAATGCAGAAAGCGAACCTATTTTTCCAAATCTCATTGTATTAAACAGAATATATCTATGAGCGGCGCGCAAAACATTCTCCGAATCTTGAAGTGCTGCTGAAAGACCCGCCCGCTGCTGCTGTTTACTTACAGTAAGTTCTTCCTCGCTAAACAACGGATGCGAGATACATTCTGCAACAAGATCAATCACCGAGTCAAGAGTTTTTGAAAGAGCTTGAATGTGTATTGTAAATTCGGTTTCAGTAATTGTTGCATATACTTCAGCGCCGAGCAAATCAAATTGTTTTTGAATCTCTTCGCGGGATAATGTTTGCGTTCCGCGAAATAACAATTTTGCCGTTAATCTTCCGAGTCCCGCTTTTTCTTCTGTTTCTTGCTGCTCGCCGCCGCCAAGAAAAACAAACGACAAATATGTTACAGGAATACGCGAATCTTGTTCGTAATAAAGCGTGTGATTTTTTATCATTGTTCGGGCGTAAGATAAACGGTTGCAGAATACGCATTTGAAATATATTTGCGTGCAACGCGTGATATTTCATTTTTTGTTATTTGTTCGTACAGTGGAAGCTGTTTCATTGAAAAGCCAAGATCATCTGCAAAAATAAAACTGTCTCCAAGAATTCTTGCCAATGCCGACGGCGATGTGATACTTTGATAATAATCTTTCAATAAACCATTTTTTGCTATCGCCAATTGTTCATCGGTAACATCTCCCGATGCACAGCGTTCTATTTCATCGCGCACAATACTTTCAATTTCTTCAAAAGTAGAATTAGGATGAAGTTGAGCGTAAAATTCAAAAGTTCCGCAGTCTTTGCCGGCAAAAGCATCGGCATATACATTGATTGTTTTTGCTTTATTAACAAGTTTTTCCTGCAGCAAAGAAGATTTTCCGGCAGAAAGTATTCTTCCCAACATTGCAAGCGCAACATAATCGCTCTGTTTATATGCCGAAATGTGCCAAGCTTTTGCAATCATTTTTTGCTGAGCGCGCTTATGTGTAACATGAATTGTTTCATCCTTTAATAAAGGATTTTCTTCTGTTCGTATCGGAAATGCAGCGCTGTGTTGATTGATTTCACAGTAATGATGTTCAATTGCAGATAGAGCTTGGTCGGAATGAACATCGCCAACGACAATAATGAGCGCATTATTGGGAGAGTAATACGTTTTGTAAAATTCCTGCGCTTGATTTACTGTAAATTCTCGAATTGATTGTTCTTCACCGATAATAGAATATCTATATGGATGATTTTTGTATGTTACCTTGTATAATTCTTCCCATAAAAATCTTCCAGGATTATCCAAGCCGCGATTACGTTCGGTTAAAACAGCCCCTTTTTCCGTTTCAAACATTTCTGTTTCAATTACAAGATTGCTCATTCTATCCGATTCAAGGTCGGCGGCAAGTTGTAATTTCTCATTGGGAAACGTAAAAAAATAAACCGTTTGATCGCGTGAAGTATAAGCATTAATATTCGTTCCTCCGTTAATGTTTACATGCCGTTCCCATTCGCCCATATCGCGCCTCGAAGTTTTACGAAACATCATGTGTTCAAAAAGGTGAGCAAGACCTTGTTTGCCGGGAATTTCATCTGCAGAGCCGGCACGAAACCAAGTTTGATACGTAAAAATTGGCGTCGTAGAGTCTTCTGCAATGGCAACGTTGAGTCCATTATCAAGGAGAAAATGCTGAACATTCAGCGAACCGATAAGTGGAATTGTATCTATATGCTTTGCCATAATTTTGAAACAAAAACGGCGAACAATGTCGCCGTAATAATGAATGTACTTTTCATACGTTAAGTTATTTTTTTATAAGTTTACAAAGTTTTCTATACGTGGTTTTTATTTCCTCAGACACAACTTTTACATCGCCGATGACCGGCATAAAATTCGTATCGCCGTTCCAGCGCGGAACAATGTGAAAATGAATATGGTCGTCAATACCCGCGCCTGCAACGCGACCAAGATTTGCGCCGAAATTAAATCCGTGCGGATTGAGAATTTTTTTCAACAATTCAATCATTTCTGAGGAAGTTTGCATTATTTCGTTTAATTCTTCTTTAGAAAGGTTGTTCATTTCCGCAGTTTGTTTATTCGGCACAATCATTAAATGCCCGCTGTTGTAGGGATAAAGATTCATCATTACAAAACAATGTTTTTTTCGTACCACAACAAGATTTTTTTTATCTTTTTTTTCACGAAATATTCGCGTAAAAAGCGATTCGCCGGCTCGCGGTTTTTCATCTTTAAATGTGGCAATGTATTTTGAACGCCAAGGAGAATGCAATCGTTCCATGTTCATCCTTAAATAATTTTACAATTGAATATAGGAAGGAAGTTGCGCGTTTCCAAAATGAAAGAGAACGAAAAATATTTAGCGCAGATTCATCATTAGGAAAATTTTTAATGATCACCATTTGAAAATGGCGCTGAAATCTTATTTATCACAACGAAATAAAAATCCCTTGCCCATTTTTTGAACAAGGGATTCTCTTCACTGGGATTTAAAAACTATATGCAATGCTATCTTTTACTTCAATAACTGAAGTTACGCAGATGGTCATGCTGAGCCTGCCTGCACGAAGCCGATGCTTCGTTTCGGCAAAGGCAGGCGAGGCACGCTTAAGTTTATACGGTCATCCTTCTACCAAAGGTATCTCCCTAAGGGATCCCTTCGGGACCTTCGGGA
>CAYXEE010000307.1:0-3653 GCA_964463935.1 uncultured Chitinophagaceae bacterium
TTATCGTTCGTTCTGAAACAAAAGTAGATAAAGAATTATTGGAAGGAAGCAAAGTTTCGTTTGTCGGTACGGTTACGATTGGTACGGAACATCTCGATATTGACTATCTTACAGCAAGAAAAATTGCGTATTCCAGCGCGCCTGGAAGTAATTCGCATTCAGTAGCGGAATATATTTTTTGCGCGTTACTTCAGCTTGCACTAAAAAAAGGTTTTTCACTAAAAGAAAAAGTTCTTGGCATTGTTGGCGTTGGAAATATCGGTTCTAAAGTTACTGCTCTTGCACAAGCATTACAGATGAAAGTATTGCTTTATGATCCGCCGTTAGAACGAACAACCGGAAGAAAAGATTTTGTTTCGTTTGATGAACTTCTTACAGCGGATATTATTACGATTCATGTGCCGCTGACAAAAACCGGTTTATATCCAACGTTTCACATGTTTAATGAACAGACAATTGCAAAGATGAAGCCGGGAAGCGTATTGATCAATTCTTCCCGCGGCGGAGTTGTGGAAACCTCGGCGTTGAAAAAAGCATTAGATACAAAACATTTGTCTGAAGCAATTCTTGATGTTTGGGAAAATGAACCGGAAATTGATATTGAATTATTATCGAAAGTATTTTTAGGAACACCGCACATAGCAGGATATTCGATTGACGGAAAGTTGAATGCTGTAAAAATGATTTTCAGTGATGTTTGTAGGTTCTTAAATGTTGATCCAGTACCGGCTATTGAACAATATTTTCGAGAGCAAAATACGCAAAAGATATTTCCGGCAATCGGCGCGCAAAATGAGATTGAATATTTGTATTCTACCGTTTCACAAGCTTATGATATTCAATACGATGATGCGGCGTTGAGAAAAATTATAGCGTTGCCATTAGAAGAGCGTTCAAAGTATTTTTCGCTGCTGCGTGCTAAATATCGAACACGAAAAGAATTTAAAAACTATACAATAGAGAGTGGATCTGTTCAGCAGCGATATGAACAGATAGTAAAACAATTACGGTTTGCAATTCAATAATGAAAAAATTTAATTTAATAGGAGAGCAATCATGGCAAATGATTTAAAGATATTATCTCAAGGCGGATTGGATTTAGTATCGCTCGGTGCGCTGGTGCATCGTTTAGATCCCGGAATTATTCCATTTAGAAAAGCGACATCGTGCGCAATTCACGTAAGCGGCGGCGAATTTAATGTTGCGGCAAATCTTGCAGATTGTTTTAGAATGAATACAGCAATTGTTTCGGCAATGGTAGATTATCCGATTGGCGATTTAATTGCAGAACGCGTTAGAGCGATGGGTGTGAAACCGTTCTACAAAAAATTCAAACACAACGGTGTTAATGGTCCGAATATGGCAACAGTGTACAGCGATCAAGGGCACGGAGTTCGTCCGCCGGTTGTATTTTACAATAGATCGAATGAAGCTGGTGCATTGTTAAAACCGGGTGATTTTAATTGGGATGAAATTTTTGCGGGGGGTGTCCGTTGGTTTCACAGCGGCGGAATTTTTGCTTCGCTTTCTGCAACAACTGGCGAATTGATTATCGAAGGAATGAAAGCAGCGAAAAAAGCCGGTGCAATTGTAAGTTTCGATCTTAATTTCAGAGAAAAACTTTGGAACATTTGGGGCGGCCAGCAAAAAGCAGTTGAAATTGTCGGACGAATTGTTGAAAATGTTGATGTGCTTATTGGAAACGAAGAAGACCTTCAAAAAGGTTTGGGAATTCCTGGTCCGGAAGTTGCCGCTGCTTCTGCGCTTGATACAAATACTTTTTTTGGAATGATTGAAAAAGTAGTTGCAAAATTTCCCAACATAAAAGCTGTAGCAACAACGCTGCGCGAAGTTCATTCCACGAATCATCACAGTTGGAGCGCTGTTGCCTGGGTGAATGGTACAAAATGCGTTGCTCCAACATGCGAATTGGATATTATTGACCGCGTTGGCGGCGGCGATGGTTTTGCGTCGGGATTTATTTATGGAATGTTGTCGGGTGAAACTCCGGAAGATGCCGTAAGACTCGGATGGGCGCACGGCGCATTGTTGACAACATTTCCCGGCGATACAACAATGGCAACGGCAGAACAGGTTCGTGCATTTGCAAAAGGCGGATCTGCGCGTATTCAACGCTAAAACATTTAATATAAATAGTGAAGACTGAATGTTTGCAAACAGCAGCATTCAGTCTTTGCATAATGGATAATTTTTATGCTGCTCTATTCACGAGGTTCCGAACAAGATGTTTTGACCGAAAACGATTTGCGTCAAGCGCTTGCCGAGGCGTACGAAAAACTTGGAAGCAAGAAAAAAGTTTTGACAATTCCGCCGGACTTTACCCGTTTCCATTCTCATGCAGGAATTTTAACGCGGCTCACCTGGGAATACTACAAAGAAAAACTTACCGATGTGCTTCCGGCGCTTGGCACGCACGCGCCGATGAAAGAACAAGAAATTCAAAAAATGTTCGGCGATATGCCGATGAATTTGTTCAGAGTGCATGACTGGCGAAACGATGTTGTAACGCTGGGAGAAGTTCCTTCGGAATTTATCCGGCAGCAATCGGAAGGGAAACTTGATTATCCGTGGAAAGCGCAAGTAAACAAACTTTTAGTTGAAGGAAATTTTGATCTCATTCTTTCCATCGGGCAGGTTGTTCCGCACGAAGTAATTGGAATGGCGAATTACAATAAAAATATTTTTGTCGGTACAGGCGGACCGGAAGGAATCAACAAAAGTCATTTTATCGGCGCCGTGTACGGAATGGAAAGAATTATGGGGCGCGCAGTAAATCCTGTGCGCAATGTTTTAAATTATGCCTCGGATCATTTTGCGAAACAGCTTCCAATTATTTATGTACAAACTGTGATTTCAACCGGCGATGATGGAAAATTGAAAGTGCGCGGTTTGTATATCGGCGATGATATGGAATGTTTCCAGCGCGCGGCGGATTTATCCTTAAAAGTGAATTTTAAGATGGCGGACGAGCCGCTGAAAAAAGTCGTCGTTTATCTTGATCCGTCTGAATTTAAAAGCACGTGGCTTGGGAATAAAAGTATTTATCGTACGCGTATGGCAATTGCCGACGGCGGAGAACTTATTGTGCTTGCGCCCGCTGTTAAAGAATTTGGAGAAGACAAACAGATTGATGCGTTGATTAGAAAATACGGCTATGTCGGAACGGATAACGTTTTACAATTCGTAAAAAATTCTGACGATTTAAAAGGAAACTTAGGGGCTGCGGCGCATTTAATTCACGGTTCTTCGGAAGGTAGATTTTCTATAACATACTGTCCGGGGCATCTTACGCGGGAAGAAATTGAGAAGGCAAATTTTCACTATGCGGATTATGAAACAATGAAAACAAAATATAATCCAGAAAAACTAAAAGACGGGTACAACACTCTTGAAAATGGAGAAACGATATTTTACATATCGAATCCTGCTTTAGGATTATGGGCTCACGAAGATAGATTTAAATAACTGATGTTACGCAGATTGGAAAAAACAACCGTCATTCCCGCCCGCCTTCCAAAGCACGTTGTTGTGCGGCGGACAGGCGTGTTTTTAGCGGGAATCCCCGCCTGCCAACTATAAAATATAATGGCGGGCAGGTATTGAATGGATGCCCGATTAATACATTTTCCGAA
>CAYXEE010000308.1:0-3627 GCA_964463935.1 uncultured Chitinophagaceae bacterium
GGAACGTTTGAATAGTTCGCGGCTGCTTACATTTTTAGAGCGATCTTCAATTTCTAACGCGCTGGCATTGGGCAGAAGAGTAGGAATATCTGCGCGGTATTGGACTGACTATGCGCAAATTACCGGCGCGGTGATGGGCCATGAAACAGGAACAAGAATTGATAAAGGTCAGCGCGATGAAGGATTTTCTACAAATCTTCGTCTTTCCGGCACGCCGATTAATGAGCATGGACATAATCTTCATATTGGAGCGGCAGGTTCGTATAAAATTCCCGATGCCGTAGCTGATTTAGGTAAAAATACAATTGAAATCAATGCGCGCACAGAAACGTATGTTTCTAATCCCAAATTGCTGCACACCGGCGATATTACCGATGTAAATTATTACAATCGCTTTGGCGGCGAGTTAATGTATATTAACGGTCCACTATATATGCAAAGCGAAATTATGACGGCTAAAATTTATCGCTGGTATGGCAAAGAAACAGTCGATCTTGGCGGCTGGTATGTAACAGCAGTATGGACTCTGACAGGTGAAACGCGCTACTATTATGTTGATGAAGGAGAAATTGGTCCTATTGAAGCGCCGGTAAATTCTTGGGGAGCAGTAGAACTTGCCGCGCGTTTCAGCAACACAAATTTGAACGATATTTCCGCCGGCGTTAAAGGAGGAGAATCTAAACAACTTATGCTTGGAATAAATTATTATCCGAACAGAAGCATTAAACTGCAATTTAATTATTCAAAAGTGGATGTTGACCAATATGCAACGCGTAAAGGAAATTTGATTGGCAACGACGATCATTCCTTTATTCAAATGAGATTACAATCATCATTTTAATTTTTAAGGAAGAAGAAACTATGAAAAAAATAATTGTATTCGCAATGCCGGTAATTATCATTGCAAGTTATTTTATCTCTTGCTCGCGCGATGAACCGGCGATTACCGGAACAACGCCGCCCGTTGTTACCATTCAGCCGATTAAAATCAATGAAGCATATTCGCAAGGAACGATTGCAAATCCCGATTGGATTGAACTCTACAATCCTAATAATGATTCTATTAACATCGGCGGGTACAAAATCTATAATCTTGATGGAAAAAACGGGACAAAAGTAAAACAATCAATTCCAGCAGGTACATACCTAAAAGGTAAAAAACATTTTGTAATAGTTGTTAACGATTCGAACTTGACAAATAAGTTTGATATTCCCGCTTCCGGCGAAATGATTTGGTTTGAAAATTCTACCGGCAAAGCAATTGACAGCGTAAATATTCCGGCGCTTGGAATAGATTCTTCTTACGCGCGGAAACCAGACGGCGCTTCAACATGGGTAATTGCCAATCCGCCGACAAAAGGAGAAGCAAATTCTATTCTTTCAATTGTAATGAATGAAATATTTTCACGCGGCGTTGCACCAGACTTAGATTGGATTGAAATGTACAATCCCAACAACGCCTCAATTGATATCAGCGGTTACAAAATTTATGATATTGGCGGACAATCGGGAGGCAAACCGAAAAAAGTATTTCCTGCGGGAACAATAATTGCAGCCAACGGATTTTTTGTAATTACAACAGACACAACCGATGCTTCGGGATTTGGACTTTCGAGCACGGGAGAAACAGCTTGGCTTGAAAATGCAAACGGCAATATTATCGATCAGATTGCATTTCCGGCAATGCCTGTTGCTACAACGTCATATTGTAGAATTCCAGACGGTTCAACAACATGGCAGATTTCAACAACTATTACAAAAGGTGCAACTAACAAACCGTAACAATAATTCAGGAGAGCTGCGATACAGCTCTCCTTTTTTAGACTCAATGATAGTTCTTAAAAAGATATTTGTTATTGTAACTTCGCTGTTTCTTTTTTCCTGCGGACGAAATGAACCGGCGGCGGCTGTTGCATCACAACCTGCGCAAATTGTTCCAATTGCTCAGCGCGCGTTGAACTCAATAATAAGCGAACCTTCCGGAATTGTTTATAACGCAAAAAATAATTCATTTTTTGTTGTTTCCGATTCGCATCCCGAATTATATGAAATTGATTTTTTTGGAAATCTTTTGCGAACAATAACGACAACAAGCACCGACCTTGAAGGAATTTCGCTTTCACGCAGCGGCGATACAATTATTGTTGCCGAAGAACGAAACAGAAAAATTGTTTTCTATGCGTTGAATGGAACTAAACTTTCTTCATTCAGCGCTAATGTTGCGACGTTAGATAATAACGCACTGGAAGGTGTAACAGTTGCCGGCAATGGAAATTTTTTTGTAATTAACGAAAAACTTCCGGGAATGCTGCTGGAATACGCTCCGAACGGTACAGAAATAAAAAGGATTCTGCTATCATTTGCGGGAGATTATTCCGATATTTTCTATGATTCAACACAGAATTGTTTGTGGATAATCAGCGACGAATCTAAAAAAATAATGAAGGTATCAACATCGGGCGCGCTGATTTCCGAGTGGGGAATTCCTTTTACTAAAGGCGAAGGGATTTCAATTGTCCGAGATACCATCTATGTTGTAAACGACGCAGATGCAAAGTTATATCTCTTTAATAAACCGAAGTAATATTTTAAATATTAAAATGGAGGTTTGTATGAAAAAAAATATTTTACAAATTTTTGCTTTTCTTATGCTTTTCGTCGCTGCCGTTACTGCGCAATCTGTAATTAAGATGAATGAAATTTATTCGCGCGGCGTTGCCGGAGATTTGGATTGGATTGAAATCTATAATACTTCGTCCTCTCCCGTTAATATCAGCGGATACAAAATTTATGATAACGGCGGACAGTCCGGCTCAAAAGGATTTTATGCAATTATAGTCGATACGGCGGATTTCAGCGGAGATTTAAGCGGTTTCGGTCTTTCCAGCGGCGGCGAAACTGTATGGTTGGAAAATGCCTCCGGCGTGTTAATTGATACTTGCGCAATTCCTGCTCTTGGAACTGATACATCGTATGCGCGCATTCCCGATGGTTCTTCAATATGGCGCAAAACAACGCCGCGCACCAAAGCAAAATCCAACGTAGTTATTAAAATGAATGAGATTTATTCCCGCGGCGTAGCCGGAAATTTAGATTGGGTAGAAATTCACAATTCTGCATCATTTCAAATTGATATTAGCGGTTACAAAATTTATGACAACGGCGGACAGAGCGGGACAAAATCTAAAAAATTATTTCCGAACGGAACAATACTTCCCGCAAATGGATTTACTGTGATTGTTGTTGATACAGCAACGTTCCCCGGCGATACAAGCGGTTTCGGACTTTCCAGCGGCGGTGAAACAATCTGGCTTGAAAATGCTGCAGGAATGTTGATTGATACCGTTGCAATACCCGCGCTTGGCATTGATACTTCATACGCGCGCGTGCCGGACGGCTCGAACGTAATGGTGAAATTATCTCCGGTAACTAAAGGAAAAACCAACGGGCCAGGAACATCGGTAAAATATGAAAAAGCATTTGTTCCGGATTTTGTATTGAATCAAAATTATCCTAATCCGTTTAATCCGACAACTACGATCAGTTATCAATTACCAATAAACAGTTTTGTATCGCTGAAAGTGTACGATATGCTCGGCAAAGAAATTGCAATATTGGTAAGCGAAG
>CAYXEE010000309.1:0-3592 GCA_964463935.1 uncultured Chitinophagaceae bacterium
AAATTTTTAAATGAAGAATATACTTTCTTCATATCCCAGCGGTCGAATGTGTGATTGCCGCCGGTAATAACATGAATTCCGAGTTCGAATAATTGTTTAACTTGATTTTCTTCAATTCCTTTTCCGTCGGCGGCATTTTCGCCGTTAGCAATTACAAAATCAATTTTATTTTTTTCAATCAATCCTTTAAGCAGATTTGTAACAATATCCATTCCGGGCTGACCGATGATATCTCCGACAAAAAGTATATTTATAGTTGTTGGCACGAGTTTCCTTTAATTATATTTTACACGATATAAAACAGATGGAGGATTTGCAGTGTACGTAACAGGTTCTAGCCATGGCGGCGACTGACGCGGATCGAGCAATTGCTGAAATTCCGGGCGCATGTTTGCCTCAAAAATTCCATAGAATAAATATGACGCGTTTATTTTTTTTGTTTCAATTTCAAGTTCCTGCCAAGAATTTACGTATGGAAAATAAACCATCTTCTTATTTATATAAAATGCAATGTGCGGTTTACGGCAGACAATAATTTTCGTTTCATCGGCATCCTTCACATTTGTATTAAACCAATTTGCAATGGAAACAATTTCTTTCGGACCGGAATCAATATTCTCTTTATTAAAATTGTATGAAGTTGAAAAACTCCAAACTACCAAAATCAGCGCAATGAAAAATCCGTTATAGAATGAAACGGCGCGCCATCGCTGCCACGCCAATGCGCTGACGCCGATTGTTGTGTAGATGGGAATGAGAAATAATGAAAACCTCTCTCCGTAAAATACAGTAAGCAGTACTACAAAGAAAAATCCGCCGAATGCAAAATAACTTAATTGTTTTTTGTTCGGTCGTTCTTTCCACATTCCGATTATTCCCGCTCCGAAACAAATTGCTGTTCCCCACCCGACTAATAATTCCATATCGCTTAAAAAATGTTCATACAAATTTTTGAAGAGCGTAGATACAAACAACGATGGATCAGCCATAATTACCTGAAGCAGAGAATTGTATTTTGATGCTTCAACATTCCAATATTGGTCCCAGCCGATTCTTCCTTTCGCAAACATTTCATACGCAATATTGAGATAATTTCTGTTGAAAAAGAAACTCCCTTTTTCGCCCAGCACATACAATCCCCACGGTAAAATAAAAAGAAAAAATAGTCCGATAAAAATTACGGAAGTAAAAATTCGATCTTTCAATTTCAATGAAAAAATATCAATAAGAATTATTGCAGGAACTGCGGCAAGAACAAATATTCCGTTGAATCGTGTAAGGTAAGCGGCGGCTGAAAACAATGAAACCAACGCAATGTTCAGCCGCTTCCGTTCGTCGGAGCGAAATAAAAAATACAGCGATGCCGCAACAAACATATTGAATGTCATATCTGTGCCGGCAGTATAGGAATATTGCACAAATGTTTTGTTCACTGCTGTTAATACAACAACGATAAAAGCGACATCAACACGGAAAAGTTTTTTTATTGTTTCAAAGATAAAAAAGAGAGTAAGCGATGACGTAAATGCAGAAAGAATTATCCCCGCTGTAAAATAATTATTAAAGAGAGCGCCAAACAATGAAAGTACTGCAGGATATCCGGGACCGCGAAAATCGTCTATCTGCCAAATTCCTTTCAGCACATCTTTTGCGGCAGGAACATAGACTTGAAAGAAATCTGTTTCAACATGATAATCGCCGACAACGTGATATTTTATTCCGATATAAAGAATTACAACAAAATATACCGCCGCAATAATCGCTCCGGCAAAACGATTTTGCAGTTGCGTTTTAAAAAATGGAAAGACAGAAATTTCTTTAAAAAATTTTTTTTGTTTTGTTGCCATTGATACACATAAATTTATTTGAATTGTGCATCAATATAAGATTTTTAGAGAGGAAAATGAAGGTTAATAATTATTTACGGTTTGGTTTCTCAAAGACTGCAAGTTGCTTTAAATGAATATCTTCGTCTGCAGGAACATAATAACGTAAGTTATCCGGACAAAAATCATATCCATTGGGCCAATAAATCCCTCTGCCATTTTCAAAAATTTTTACACTACAGAAATATTCTTCATCATTTAACGGCGATGTTAGGGGATCGTTTTTAATAAAATTTCCGCAATTGACTACTTTTTGACTGCCATCATCAAATTCAAATTTGATATGATGCTTTTCTAAAATTTCTATTTTAAGAATTTTTATCATAACTATTCTAACGGTGAAATTTTTTCTGGCAATTCAGGTATTTGTGTTTTATACCATGCCTTCATTAATTCTTCTTTATGAAGTAAAGCCTATTCTTCAACAAGGATTTTAGCTTTACTTGGCAAATTGCCCTCGCGAATTTTCAATGTTTCAATTTCAAATACAGCTTCGAACTCTTGATATTCTGCATGAAAATGCGGTGGAAAATGATCCTGAAAAAACATACGAATTACAATGCCATAAAACCGCGATAATTCCGGCATTTAATTTTCCGGTTGAAACTTGTGAACCTCTTCAACAATCACATCAACAATTTCATTCTCTTTAATTTTCCGAACCATTTCTCCTTTGCGGTATAAAATGCCGACGCCTTTTCCCGCAGCAATTCCAATATCGGCGTCGCTTGCTTCGCCAGGTCCGTTTACGACACAGCCAAGCACGGCAACTTTTACCGGCTTTTTTACTCCTTCAAGACGCTTTTCAAGCTCAGCCATTATTCCAAACAAATCAATTTCTAATCTTCCGCATGTGGGACAAGCGATCAATTCAACATTGCGCGTTGCTAAACCAAGCGAGCGTAAAATTTCTTTCCCAACTTCAACTTCTTTTACCGGCTCATCCGTTAACGAAACACGAATTGTGTCGCCAATTCCTTCCGCAAGCAACGTTCCAATTCCAACGGCAGATTTAATTGTTCCGATTCTTGTCATGCCGGCTTCTGTAACGCCAAGATGAAGCGGAATATCGGTGCGAGCGGCAACCAGACGATACGCTTCAATCATCAATCTCACATCGGTAGATTTTACGGAAATAATTACATCGCGGAAATTAAATTCATCGCAAATTTCTACGTGGCGCATTGCAGATTCATATAATGCTTCGGCAGTCGGATAACCGTATTTTTCAAGAATATCTTCTTCCAACGAACCGGAATTTACTCCGATACGAATTGGAATTCCTTTGTCTTTTGCGGCAGAAAGAACTTGATGAATGCGGTCTTTTGAGCCAATATTTCCGGGATTGATTCTGACTTTCGCAACGCCCGCTTCAATCGCTTTCAACGCAAAAATATGATTGAAATGTATATCCGCAACAATCGGTACAGGAGATTGGCGGACAATTTCTGCCATCGCTTCTGCGGCTTCTTTATCGTTCACGGTTACGCGAACAATATCCACGCCGACTTCCGCAGCATCCACAATTTGTTTTACGGTTCCGGGAATATCATCCGTTTTTGTTTTGGTCATTGTTTGTACAGAAATCGGCGCGCCCCCTCCAACTTTTATTCCGCCGATATTTACTTGGCGAGTCTGCCTCCGCATACTTTTGTAGTATGGCGCTTCCACAATTGCGCTCGGTTGTATAACTGGTAAAATGTTTT
>CAYXEE010000310.1:0-3588 GCA_964463935.1 uncultured Chitinophagaceae bacterium
CTTCGGGACCTTCGGGACGGGCATGACGTTTTTCTTGTTTTGCGTAACTTCAGTTTCTTACAACGAATATGCAAAATTTAACGATGCAAAGAAATTGCGCGGTTGTCCGGTTTCAAAAAATTCTTTTCTATCGGAATTGATATTGATAAACGCAACATACCGTTTGTCAAAAGCATTATTTATTCCTGCGGAACAAAGTACATTCAATTTTCCCAACATCAAATCTGTTCCAATAGTTGCCGTTGCAATTTGGTAGCCGCCGGATTTTACGCTGTTCTCATCGTTGGCAAACATACCGCTTACGTATTGAAAGCTTGATTTCACAAAACCTGTAAGATTTTCTGTAATTGGTCGTTCATACGAAAGACTTGTAATAAAATTATGTTTCGGCACGCTTGGAACTTCTTTGCCGGAAAAATTTTTGTCTCTAATTGTATCTCCAGCGGTATTATAGACGCGCGAAGCGTACGTATCGTACTTGAAATCGGAAAACGTGTATGCTGTTTTCCATTGCAAGCGTGGAAGAATTTCAGTCGTTACGCCAAGTTCAATTCCCGAGCGGTTTGTTTTTGCCGCATTTCGGTAATAAACGCCGCTGCCGATTGTGAATGGAACAACTTCATCTTGAATTACGCTGTTGAAATATGTTGCTTCAACATAATTCTTTGTGAAGAAGTTCATATCTAAAAAGAAATTTGCTTTCGTTCCAATTTCAAAATTTTTCGATTGCTGCGGTTTCAAATCGGGATTGATTGTTTTTGGATAATTTGAACTTAATGGATAATTATCCATTTCGTTAAATGCAGGCGTATCAAATCCTAAACCGTATGATGTGTACAGTGCAATTGCCGGAGTAATTTTGTAATTCAATCCTGCTTTTGGCGTAAATTTGGAAAACGACCGGGCAGAGTTTTTTACCGCAGAAAGTTGATTATCCGATATAAATTGAATGTCATCATATCTTCCGGTAATTAACAGATCAAGTTTATTCTCAACAATTCCCCACGTTGTTTGAAAATATGCGCCGGTGTTGGCAATTGTTTCGTTTGTAATTCCAACAAGAATATCATCGCGTTTGCCTGCAATGTTGTTATACTCTTCAATCGGTCCGCTTTGGCTGAACATATCGCCGCCGATAACAAACTCAACAGGAATAGTTGCAATTTTATTTCTGTGAATATAACGAGAAGATGCGCCGAAACCATTGCGATAAATAAGACGGTAGGTTGCGGCTGTGCGCTCAAAATATTTGGTTGTGCCGTACAATGTTGCTTCAAATTCACTATTCAATTCAGAACCGAATTGAGTATTGTACCGGATTGCATAGCGGCTTTTCTTCGTTAAGCGTTTTGCATCGCGTCCCACATCGCGCGGATTAGCCATTAACGGATTAAGCGCATATTGCGCTGCAGTAAGCGAACCGGGAAGATGAATTTTTCCATCAACATAATAAAAATATAATCCCAGCGTTGAATGTTCTGCCGGCTGCATTTGATACACGGAATTAACAATGTGCCAATAATCGTCGCTGTGCGGTCGGTAACCCTTGGCGGTGTGATATGTGTATGTTGTTAAGAATTTGTACGCGTCTCCTTTCAACGCAACTTTCATTCCGTTGTTATGAAGATCATACGAGCCGAATTCGTTGTATTGCGCAACATGGCTTTGCGTAAAATCTAAATCGCTGATGAAATTGATTACGCCGCCGGGCGCGTTAGTGTACAGCGATGAAGCATTTCCTTTCACAATTTCAATTCTGCCGAGTGAATGGAAATCTACCGCTTCAATGCGCGTTTGTCCGTCCGGTTCAGATTCAGGAATATCATCTAACAGCATTCGCACGCCGCGAATTCCCGAATTGGATTTGCTTCCGAATCCGCGAATGGAAATGCGCACATCATGATTTCCGTACCGGTCTTGAAAGAATACGCCGGGCGTTGCAACCAGTGCATCGTTAACGGAATTTTTTTTCTCGAAACGGAATTCATAATTATTTATCCGCGCAACAGAAAAAGGGACATCAATAATTTTTTTTAGCGAACGAGTTCCTGTAACAACCATTTCGTCTATTATGTATGTTTTTGCACTGTCGGGTTCTTGTGTTTTTGTATCCTGCGCATGAATTTCAGGAAACACAAAACCGCCCAGAAGTACAATGACAACAAAATGTTTCATTAAACCTCCAAAAAATAAATAATATTTACCGCGACGATGCGATACTCGCGGAGAAAAATTTTCATTAACTAATTTCTAAAAAACTCATTCAGATGTCAGACATTGCGCCTATGGAATGTTGAAACTTGAAAATGTTCCAAAATCAATACACAAGATGTCTGACATCTTCTTTACTTTCTTGTCTGAGTTGAGTGTTTCAGGTTTTAAATAGTATTGCGCGGCGGAGGCGTTTCAACGGATTGCAATCCGGCGAGAGTTTTAGAAGGGAAGGGAAGCGGAATCAAATCGGCTTCGGCAAAAAGATAGTTGGAATTATGATATTCAGGAAAAAATAACGCAAATCCGAACATAACTGCGCGAGAAATAAGAGTAGAAGAAGCGGAGTTTTCGTTAGTATGTTCAGCAATAAATCCGAGGAATTCTATAATTAAATTTTCTTCTTTAACATCGCGAAAGCAGTACAATGTAAGCGTATCGTTGGATTCAGTTTTATACAACACATCGTACATTTCGTTGTTTAAACGAAATTCTCTTTCGTGAATTTTAATTTCATCGAATTGAGAACGAGTCATTCGAATAATAGTCGTTTCGGATGATAATTTTCCTGAATCCATAAGCGATTCAACGGCAAATTTATGCAGCCATTGACGCGCGCTTAATCCGAAAAGATACGCGCCGGCGTTAAAAATTACGGCGGCTAAGAGAAAAAATGTAAAAAACTTCTTCATTATTGTTTAATATACGAAGAATTAAGAAAAGGGCAATAAGTTTAGCAGTTTTTCAGCAAAAATTTAAATTGTTTTTTCGTCCTTAAAAAATTAAGAGGTGTCTTTGCAATTTGTTTAGCGGCTATTTTGATAATTTAGTTTTCCCGTTTGTATTTTATATTTTATTTCTGGAGTTTTAATGTGAAACTCAATATCGGTTGGCTTTTGACTAAATAATTTGTTTAATGTTTCCGAATCACTAACGGTAATAATTAACTTATTTTCAACGACATTTGTAACAATTTTTCCTTCTTTGATGACTGAATAAGTTTTTCCACTGCCTTGCCATATATTTAATTGACCGGATTTCATTAACTCATGAAAGCTGCCGCTTTTTTGCTGAGACTTTGGGAATTTAAACAAAGAATATCCAAATCTATATAGATTAGTATCAACAGTTGTATGCGCTAAAAATTGATATTCAAGAGAATTATCTGGAGTAGTTGTTAAGTTCCAACTCCAGACAGCATTTTCCGAAATTTCATCTAATGTGAATGTTATTCTAATTTCATTATTTAATACTGTGGCAGAACATTGTTCTTGTCCAAACGATGAATTGGACAATACTATTCCCATTAAAATATATAACTGTATCGTAACTACTCAGCGTAATTGAGGAATCGGAGACAAAGGATTGCCAACAAAA
>CAYXEE010000311.1:0-3586 GCA_964463935.1 uncultured Chitinophagaceae bacterium
ACTATTCTACAAAATTATTTTTCCAAAAAGTCCGATTTCTGTTGAACCAGTACAGAACCAGTACAAAAGAAATATGCACTATCGCCTTGCACTATAGATATATCAACCTTTCCATCTACATTAACATCTACTAAACCAAATGCTATAGTGTATAATAAACCTGTATTTGTTTTGTTAAACCTTTGGTTGTATCCATTCTTTGTAAAATTCCATCCTTGCTTACCATAAAAAATATCTAAGTACCCATCCTCTTTCCAATAACCTCCAACAGAATCATATATCCTTCTATCTGATGATATGGCTAAATCTTTTATTCCGTCTCCATTGATATCAGCAATGTTAATTTTGTACCCAAAAGAATCATGATATTTATAAAATTGACTCTCACCCATCACAATTTCATTCGCGATCCCGCTAAAATTACTTCCCCCATAGTAAATGTATACTCTACCTTGTAGAGAACCATATCCACGAGCGCCAACAACTAAATCATCGAAACCATCTCCATTAATATCACCAATAGCAAATGTTTCGCCAAATCTTGTGTCATAACCACCTGTAGAATCTCTTGGTATTATAATATTTGGAACTGTATCTATTGCATAAGGGGTAGGAGTTTTACCGAAATACACGTAAAGCGTTTCGGAGCTTGATCCTTTTTGCAGTGCAACGACCAAATCCATTTTTCCATCTCCATTTAAATCTCCTTTTGCCATTTGTCCGCCTCCTTTAATAACTACATCAACGGCGCTGTCTAACACTCCTTTGCCGCCAAAGTAAATAAATGTTTTACCAATGTTTCCTGCACTTACGGCAAAATCCGGTTTCCCATCTCCGTTTATATCTCCAAGCCCGAGCATTCCTGTTCCTAACCCATAACCGGAGTTTACATATTCTACTTCCATTAGTGTTTTAAGCGGCGGTTGGGCATAGGTTATTACACTTATCATACACACAATTACAAATAAGGTTTTCTTCATTACATCACCTTTATAATATTTTACTGTTTACAATCCATCTACATAAATACAGTTCAAAAATAATAGTTTCAGTCAGAAAAAATTATGAGAGACAATTTTTATAAAAAATAATTGTTGAAGAAGCGCAAATTTTAGTTTACGGAAATTATTAGACATGTTTCGCTCATTTATTTTTGGTGTGAATAAAAAGCGTTATAGAAAGAATTATGTACGTAGGTAATTATGCTAACTTTATAGATAAAAAAATGGAAATGCAAATTATTTTTTTACTTCACTAAAAACAAAAAACCCGAGTTAAACTCGGGTTTTTTGTTGTAATCTGTGAATCTGCGGCGTTCAATCAACTACACTTTTGCGCAGATAAACTCTCTATTCAATCGTGCAATATTTGTAACAGAAATTTGCTTCGGACATTCTGCTTCGCATGCGTACGTGTTAGAACAGTTTCCGAATAATTCTTCATCCATCTGTGCAATCATTCGCGTTACGCGCGTTTCGCGTTCTGCTTCTCCCTGCGGCAAAATTGCAAGCTGCGAAACTTTAGCAGAAACAAACAACATTGCAGAAGAATTCGGGCAGGCGGCAACACACGCGCCGCAGCCGATACATGCCGCCGCATCAAACGCTTCATCGGCAATTGGTTTGGGAATTAAAATTGCATTTCCATCCGGCACGCCCCCCGTTTTTGCGGAAGTGTAACCGCCTGCCTGCATAATTCGATCGAACGAAGTTCTGTTAACCATTAAATCTTTAAGCACGGGAAATGCCTGCGCGCGCCACGGTTCAATGGTAATTTCATTGCCGTCTTGAAAACTGCGCATATGCAATTGGCATGTAGCAATTCCGCGTCCCGGCCCGTGCGCGCGTCCGTTAATCATCATTCCGCAGCTTCCGCAGATTCCTTCGCGGCAGTCGTGGTCGAATGCAATCGGAATTTCCCCTTTTTTTACAAGATCAATATTTACAACATCCAGCATTTCTAAAAAAGACATATCGGGAGAAACTTCGTTGGCAATGTAATCCACAAAACGACCTTCATCGTTTTTATCTTTTTGTCTCCAGACTTTAAGCGTAACGTTCATTGAATTCTCCTTGAACAACTTTCAATCAATTTTCAAATTTTATTTGTAACTGCGCTGCGAAGGTTTCACGTATTCAAACTTAAGATTTTCTTTATGAAGCGTTTGTTTCTGTTTTGGTCCTTTATATTCCCACGCCGCCGCATACGCAAATTTTTTATCGTTGCGCAGCGCTTCACCTTCGTCAGTTTGATATTCTTCGCGGAAATGTCCGCCGCACGATTCTTCTCTTTGCAGAGCGTCCATCGCCATTAACTCGCCGAGTTCCATAAAATCAGCAACGCGCTGAGCTTTTTCTAATTCTGTATTGATGTCGTGAGCATTTCCAGTGATTTTTACCGATTTCCAAAATTCTTCGCGTATTTTCGGAATCATGGTAAGAGCTTTCTTTAATCCTTCTTTCGTGCGCCCCATACCGACATAATCCCACATAATTTTTCCAAACTCGCGGTGGAATTCATCAACAGTTTTTGTTCCATTGATGGAAAGAAGTTTATTGATTGCGGCAGTAACAGAATTTTCCGCTTCTTTGAATTCCGGTTTTTCAGTTGTAACTGCGCTGAATTTCGTACTTGCCAAATAATCGCTAATGGTGTACGGCGCAATAAAATATCCGTCGGCAAGCCCTTGCATAAGCGCGCTTGCGCCAAGACGGTTCGCGCCGTGATCCGAAAAATTTGCTTCTCCAAGAACAAACAGACCGGGAACAGTGCTCATTAAATTATAGTCAACCCACAAACCGCCCATTGTGTAGTGAACTGCTGGATAAATTCGCATCGGAACTTCGTACGGATTTTCTGCGGTAATTTGTTTATACATATCAAAAAGATTTCCGTAGCGCTGTTCAATTACATTTTTTCCAAGACGTTTAATTGCTGAAGAAAAATCTAAATACACAGCAAGACCGGAAGCGCCGACGCCAAATCCATTATCGCACATATCTTTTGCGCGGCGCGAAGCAACATCGCGCGGAACAAGATTTCCAAATGAAGGATACAATCGTTCAAGATAATAATCGCGTTCGTTTTCGGGAATATCTTGCGGTTTGCGTTTGTCGCCTTTCTGTTTTGGAACCCAAATGCGTCCGTCATTACGAAGACTTTCGCTCATCAATGTTAATTTAGATTGATGCGTTCCGCTGACCGGAATACACGTGGGATGAATTTGTGTGAAGCAGGGATTTCCAAAAAATGCGCCGCGCTTATGTGCGCGCCACACAGCAGAAGCATTGCTTGCTTTTGCATTTGTTGAAAGATAAAAAACATTTCCGTAACCGCCGGTTGCAAGAACAACTGCATCTGCAACGTATGATTCTAATTTTCCTGTAACAAGATTTCGTGCAATTATGCCGCGCGCTTTTCCATCAATCACAACAAGATCGAGCATTTCGCGGCGTTCATAAAATTTCACAGTCTTCGCATCAATCTGCCGGGACAATGCGGAATATGCACCAAGCAGTAATTGCTGTCCGGTTTGTTCCACTCACTTCTGCTAACCGATATACATTTGCTTCACGCGCTCGGTAGT
>CAYXEE010000312.1:0-3583 GCA_964463935.1 uncultured Chitinophagaceae bacterium
CTCCAACATCGACAGCAAATTTCAACAACTGCGCGACGAAATGGCCGAAGCGCTTGACGTGCGACGGGCCCCGCTGGACTCCCAAGCATCCATTGTAGAAGACGGCGCAGTTCCTATTTCAAACTTCCCTCGCTATCTGATAGGCATAAGTAATATTCTTAAAAAATATGAAATTCCATTTACATTGTATGGGCATGCCGGAACAGGTAACATTCACTGTTCTACATTTGTTGATTGGGAAACGCCGCGCGGATTAAAGCAAATTGAATCCGCCGCTGTTGAAGTTTTTGATATGACGCTTTCTCTTGGCGGATCGCTTTCAGGCGAACATGGCGACGGTTTAATCCGAACGCCGTTTCTTGAACGCGCATTTGGGAGCGAGATTTACAGCATTTTCGTACAACTAAAAAATATTTTTGATCCGAAGAATATATTGAATCCAAATAAAATTGTGGGAAGACAGGATGCAAACTTTTTGCATGATCTTAAATATTCGTAAATATTTTTTTCTCGTAGCTGCTATGCCATTCTTGCTTATGGCACAGCCGCGAATGGAGCGTACGAATTCTAATTCTGCCGGCCTTACGATGATTTTTGAACCCGCGTACGTGCTGAGCGAAGATGGCAATCACCAGCTTACTATTTTTTATAGAATTCGTTACGATAAATTGGTTTTTGTAAGAACGATAGAAAACAACAAAGCTGTTTTTAAGGGAAACGGTGAATTGCAAATTGAATTACTCGACTCGAATAATGTTTCATTTTCAAGAAAATTTGTTCCGCTAAATTTAAAAGCAGAAGATAATTCAATTCAACATTTGCGGAATTTTTTTCTTCAAGGATTCGTTACTTTTGCGCTCCCTTCAGGTAAATGGACCGCATTTTATCGCTTTGAAGACAAAGAAGCAAAAGAAAACGGAGCGCCATCTGACCGTGAAACGCCGCCGATGCGTTTGGCAAAAGATGAATTTACAATTCCAAAATATAGCACAACAACAATTACAAGTTCTGTTTTTTTAACATCTTCAGCGCGGAATTCGTTTCCATTTGAATTGTTTAATCTTGGGAAAGATATTTTATTTTCCAGTGATTGCAGGTTTGTTTTTACAACAAAAAATACTTTGCAAAAGAAAGAAGTTTCTGCATCGTTAATATCTTTAATTTCCCCATCCGAAAAAAATATTATTTTTAAGGATTCTATTTTTACGCTCAACGAAACTACCAGTTCTTCAATCCAGTTTCAAACAACAGCAAACAATATTACGCTTGAATCAATAAATGGTTCGTTAAATATTGTTTCTTTTGCTTTTACTAGTAAGAAATTACGACAAGGTCGTTATGAATTAACGCTAAAAAATAATTCGGACAGTATTTTACTCGCTATCCCATTTTCAACCCGCTGGATTGATATGCCTCAATCGCTTGCAGATTTGGATCTGGCGATAGAGGTATTGCAATACATCACAACAAAAGATGAATATTCTCAAATAAATTCCGGAAGACGTTCAAAAAAGATAGAAGCATTTACTTCTTTCTGGCAAAAAAAAGACCCAACGCCGGAAACAGCATACAACGAAGTTATGGCTGAATTTTATCGAAGAGTGGATTTCAGTATTGCAGAATTTCGTACGCTCGAAAAACCAAACGGCGCGCTGACCGATAGAGGGAAAGCGTATATTTTGAATGGGAAACCTGCTGCAATTGAAAGAATTTTGTCTCCCGAAGGCGCGCCAAAAGAAATTTGGAAATATACTAATATTAAAAAAACTTTTATCTTTGAAGACCCAAGCAGAAAAGGGAATTATAAATTAATAGAGCATCAAAAATGAAAACAAAATTAGCTATTACAATCGGTGATTTTAACGGCATCGGTCCGGAAGTTGTACTAAAAAGTTTGTTAGAAAAAAAAATCCAAACATCAATACAGCCGATTCTAATCGGCTCGTATGAAATTTTTCAATATTACAATTCGTTGTTTTCACTCAATATCCCGCTTGTTAAAATTGATTCTTTAAACCAAAAAATTAAAGAAAATGAAATTCCGGTAGTAAATGTTTATACTGCAACTGCAAAAAATTTACAATTAGGAAAAGTTGCGCCGGATGCGGGCGTTTGTGCAGGAACCGCGCTTGAACATGCAATTAAATTATGTCAAACTAAAGAAGTTGATGCAATGGCGACTGCGCCCGTTTCAAAAGAAGCTATGCGTCTAGCAGGGTACAATTTCCCGGGACAAACGGAAATGCTTGCCATGCTTACCCGCTCCGACAAAGTAACAATGATGTTGCTGTCTAATTCTATGCGCGTCGGACTTGCGACTGTTCACATTCCACTAAAAAAAGTTTCGGAAAATTTATCCAGCGACAGAATTATAGATAAATTAGAGACAATCAATTTTTCGCTGAACCATGATTTTGGAATTGCAAAGCCAAGAATTGCCGTACTTGGAGTAAATCCGCATGCCGGAGAAAATGGAACAATCGGAAGCGAAGAGAAAGAAATTATCCTGCCCGCGATTTTGAAAGCTAATGAGAAAGGAATTTTTACGGAAGGAACGTTTGCCGCAGATGGATTTTTTGCCTTACACGAATACAAAAAGTATGACGCAATTCTTGCAATGTATCACGATCAGGGTTTGATTCCATTAAAAATGAGCGGTTTTGACGAAGGGGTAAATTTTTCTGCGGGATTGAAAATACTTCGCACTTCGCCCGACCACGGAACTGCTTACGCATTGGCTGGCAAAGGTATTGCAAATTCGGGCAGTATGGTTTCTGCAATGCTGCTTGCTCATTCTATTGCACAACGACGAAAATAAAATAATGATAAAACTTGAAGAAGTAAAAGTTACATTCAACCATCATCTAATTGTTCACGATGTTAATTTTGAAATTGGCAGAGGCGAATTTGTTTATCTTGTCGGCGAATCCGGCAGCGGAAAGAGCAGCATTTTGCGTTTGCTGTATATGGATTTATTTCCCTCTGCCGGAGAAGTTACCGTAGGAGATTATTCTTCAAGTAAAATTACCGCCAATGAAATTCCTTTTTTACGACGAACGCTTGGAATAATTTTTCAAGATTTCAAATTGCTGGAAGATCGTTCCGTGTATGATAATGTAGCGTTTGCAATGGAAGTTATCGGCGCAAAATCAGAAGAGATACGGAAAAAAGTTTTAACTGTTCTCACACAAGTCGGATTAAGCCATAAACGCAATGCAATGCCTCATCAGCTTTCCGGCGGCGAACAGCAGCGCGTTTGCATTGCCCGCGCATTAGTCAATGAACCGTTTCTTTTATTGGCAGACGAACCTACGGGCAACCTTGACCCTGCAACATCTTTGGATATCTTAAAATTGCTTTTAGATATAAATACAAAAGGTACGGCTGTGTTAATGACAACGCATAATTACGATCTTGTAAAAAAAACCGGCGGAAGAATTTTGCAGATTAAAAATAGAGCTGTCCGTGAAGTACAATTAAAAAGCGAGAGTTAATGTTGTTAAAGGGCATCTCGAAAAACTCACAAACAAATTTTCTCGCAGATCACAAAGTGATGGCTTTGCCAGACGCCAAGCCGCAAAAA
>CAYXEE010000313.1:0-854 GCA_964463935.1 uncultured Chitinophagaceae bacterium
TATGCGGCATTCGCATTGCTCTTCACATTTTTCGGAGTTGCAGGTTTGTATGTTCTGTTGAATTCCGATTTTCTTGCGATTACGCAATTGCTCGTTTATGTCGGCGGAATTTTGGTGCTGCTGCTTTTCGGAGTAATGTTAACCAACAGAACTGCGAGCATCAATATAATGTCCGGCACGGCTAAGTTTGCGCCCGCGCTGATTGTCTGCGCAATTCTTCTCGGCGCATTGACGGGATTTTTTACAATTACCAATTGGTTTTTCAGTCCGGTCGGCGGCGAAATAACGGCAACAACAACATCGCCGGAAATCGGCAGAGCGTTAATTACAACGCACGCTTTGGCATTTGAAATTGCATCGGTTTTGCTTTTAGTCGCTTTAATCGGCGCGGCAATGATTGCAAGAAAAGATAAATAAAGATTTGAAGTTTCAGTTTTCATGCTTTACAATGAAACACGTGAAACGAAAAACATGAAACAATAAATAATTTTTAAACTTACAATGCATATTACACTTACACATTTTCTCTTTGTCAGCGCGGCGCTTTTTTCGCTCGGCGTATTTGCGGTAATTTCACGCCGCAACGCAATTATGGTGCTGATGGGAATTGAACTAATTCTCAATTCGGCTAATATAAATTTTGTGGCATTTTCCCGATTCGGAAATCTGCACATGGAAGGACAAATGGCGGCAATCTTTGTAATTATTCTTGCCGCCGCAGAAGCCGCCATTGCGCTGGCGATTGTTCTTAATATTTTCAAACGATTCAATTCGGTGAACGTTGACGACGTTTCACTGCTGAAGGATTAACGACACTATGCATCCGCTACTTAATTATTCTTTAGTCATTTTAT
>CAYXEE010000313.1:864-3570 GCA_964463935.1 uncultured Chitinophagaceae bacterium
GTCCGGCTCGAGCTGCACGCAGCGCGACCACAGCCGCGCCGCGACCTGCGGGTCGGTGGCGCCGTGCGCTTCCCGCTCCAGGTCCGCCACCTCGTGCGGGCAGGGGCATTTTCTTCGGCAAGAAATTTAATCAACAATCCGGTCTTGTCGGCACATCGTTTCTCGGCATAAATCTTTTGCTTTCTATCTATGTTGCGCTAAGCAAACTTTTTGATGCTTCGCTTGAACCGATAAATTTTACTTTTACGTGGGTTGATTTTCATACTGTCATTCCATTAAAGATAAACATTGGAATTATGGTGGATAATGTTACTGCTGTGATGCTGCTCGTTGTTTCATTGGTAAGTTTTCTTGTGCATCTATTTTCGCTTGCATACATGAAAGACGATGTGCGCTACTCGCGGTATTATGCGTATCTCGGAATTTTTACGTTCTCAATGCTCGGGATTGTACTTACAAATAATTTCTTTTTAATGTATGTATTCTGGGAATTAGTCGGATTGAGTTCCTATCTGCTCATCGGACATTGGTATGAGAAAAAATCTGCATCGGATGCGTCAAAAAAAGCATTTGTTACAAACCGCATCGGCGATTTTGGATTTTTCATCGGCGTAATGATTTTGTGGATGAATTATTCCGATTTAACTTTTTCAGGGATTGAAAATGCAATTAAACACGGCGCGCTTCCGTTTGGCAGCGAAGCATGGTTAACAGCGGCGGGAATTTTTATTTTCTGCGGCGCGGTTGGTAAATCTGCACAATTTCCGCTTCACGTTTGGCTTCCGGATGCAATGGAAGGTCCGACTCCGGTCAGCGCGCTGATTCACGCGGCGACAATGGTTGCGGCTGGCGTGTATCTTGTTGTTCGCACATTTCCAATGTTAACTGCCGATGCGTTGATGGTAATTGCATATATCGGTGCGATTACTGCATTCATCTCTGCAACAATTGCAATTGCGCAGTATGATATTAAAAAAATTCTTGCGTACTCTACAATCAGCCAGCTTGGATATATGGTAATGGGATTGGGAGTCGGCGCATACACTTCCGGATTTTTCCATCTTGTAACGCACGCCGCATTTAAAGCCGGATTGTTTCTTGGTTCAGGTTCGGTAATTTATGCAATGCACCACGCGCTGCATCATTTGCACGACCATCATACCGATGCGCAGGACATTCGTAATATGGGCGGATTAAGAAAAAAAATGCCTGTAACATTTTGGACGATGTTGATTTTCACACTTGCAATTTCCGGCGTTCCGTTTACTTCAGGATTTTTAAGCAAAGATGCAATTCTTGCCGGGACGCTTGCTTACGCGCATGAAACAGGACAAATTCTTATTCCAATTATTGGATTTTTTGTTGCCGGCTTAACTGCGCTCTATATGTTTAGAATGTTAATCTTAACATTCTTCGGAGAACATTCAGACGCACACCGCTTAGAACACGTGCACGAGTCGCCGAAAGTGATGATTATTCCGTTAATTGTTTTTGCAGCGCTTTCATTTTTTGCATTCTATTCGTGGAATCCGATTGATGCGAATCATGGCTGGTTCTACACAAAAGTTGTGATTCCCGAATCAGTCGTACCGGAAACTGTGCGCGCAACAGGCGCAGAAAAATTTGCAGAAGAAATCCATCATCAGCACACATTGGCAATGGTTCTTTCGCTTTCTATTGCCGGACTCGGAATTTTACTTGCATTTCTTTTTTATTATTGGAAGAAACTTTCTGCAGATAAAGTTGCAAGTGCAGCCCCATGGTTGTTTAAATTCTTGAATAACAAATGGTATTTTGACGAGCTGTACGACAAAACTGCAGTTGCAGGAACGCTTGGAGTGGCAAAATTACTTGCTTGGTTCGATGCAAAAATTATTGATGGCATTGTTAACGGAGCAGGTTCAATAACGAAGATAAGCGCATTCTTCAGCGGAAAATTTGACAATGTTGTTGTTGACGGACTTGTAAATTTAACAGCATATATTTTCGGATTTTTCGGTCTTGTACTTCGCCGAATTCAAACAGGGAAAGTTCAAACGTACATTATTTTTGCGCTTATCAGCGTAATGGTGTTGTTTTTTGTGTATAGATAAACATTGAAAATAAATTATCAATTATAAATTAAGCTAAAAACTATGGAACTCAAATTTCTCAATATTGGCATCTTAACGTGGATAACGTTTCTTCCTGTTATAGGAATGATTATTGTTCTTCTTCTTCCGAAAGAACAGAAACAAGCGGTGCGTTACACATCATTGTTCTTTACGCTCGCACAAGTTGTGCTTGCCGTTCTGATTTATCAAAATTTCAATCGCGTTCTTCCCGGCGTTAACAGCGCAGAAGGAATGCAGTTTGTAGAGCAGTACCGATGGATTGACATCAAAAGCAATTCGTGGTTCGGAAAAATTGCCATTGATTATTTCGTCGGCATTGATGGAATAAGCGTTCCAATGGTTTTATTAACAGCATTGATTTCCTGCATTGCAGTTATTTCATCTTTCACGATTGAAAAATCCATCAAAGGATATTTTGCGCTTTTGCTTCTTCTCGATACCGGAATGATGGGCGTATTTGTTGCGCTGGACTTTTTCTTGTTTTATGTCTTCTGGGAAATTATGTTGTTGCCGATGTATTTCTTAATCGGTGTGTGGGGCGGACCAAGAAGAGAATATGCCGCGATTAAGTTCTTTATTTACACATTGTTCG
>CAYXEE010000314.1:0-3559 GCA_964463935.1 uncultured Chitinophagaceae bacterium
CATGATGTTTTTCTGTAAATTATTTTCATCAATATAAATAGTATGCGGCTGGAAACAAATTAAAAGATGGCAAGCTCAATTCATACATACTACAAAAAAAGCCGCCGCAATCTAGGAGTCTGCGGCGGCTTGAGTTAATGCAATGTAAGGGGTCAATATTGTAGTGTGGAATAACTGGTAATATGTTGTTCAAGGTTTGTTTTTATCATACTATAATAGAGTCCTTTTTTTTATTTTTTAGACATTAAATTTCAAAAAAAACGAATTATTAGAAAATTCTAATAACTCGTTTTCCCCTTTTATGCGTCTTAGTAAGAGTCGAGTGTAATTCTGCAAATTGATTGTTACGACGAATAATTTTTTACCAAAAATTGAATATTGCTCGAACTATGTTGGAAAAATAGGTTTGGAAATTTATACGCTTTGTGTTCTATTTCGTATCTGAATTCGCGCAACAAATAATGTGGTGGGTATTGTGATTAAAATAATTCCGATGATTGTTACAAGATTAAACTGACGGCTCCAAATTAAAATATCAAAAACTGTTGCAAATGCAACCTGCGCTAATCCTACGGTAGAATTGATTGCCGGATTTCCTTTCATATACGCGCGCGTCATTGCAAGCTGTGCAATTGTTCCGCTTGCGCCTACTCCGAGCAATGCAATAACAATCGAAAAAGAATATCTGGCTTGTTCAAACAACATTGGAAGCGTTGGTACTATTGCTGCAAATGTAATAATACTTGCTACTAATGTAAAATGTGCAACAATAGTTGTCGGATGTACATTTTTAGTTAGGTGAAGATTATACACCGCAACAGAAGCAAACAATGCGCCGCCCAACCCGACAATAACGGCAAAATTTCCTTCTTCAAAATGCGGCTGCTGAATAAACAGCACGCCCGCAATTCCGCATGCAACGGAAAACCAAATTGTTTTTGTAACGCGCTGTTTAGATACAAATGCAACCAGCAGCGCCATCCACAACGGCGTAGTGTTTATGATTGATGTTGCTTCCGCGATTGGCAAATGCGATAACGTATAGAATGTTCCAAAGATGGAAATTGTTCCTGTTATACTTCGCATCCAAAGATTTTTCGGCGCAGAAAAAAAGAGAAGCGGCTTGTGCGTTGAAAGAGCTAGAAACGCAACAAAAACAAAATTGATAAACGCCCGAGCGAATGCAATAATGCGCCAATCAAATGTTCCTGCAAGCGCGTGAGAAAATGCTCCCATCAATGCAAAACACATTGCGCTGAAAAGCATCCATCCCGCCGCCGATATATTTTTTGTTTTAATCATCTATTTTTTACCACTAAGACACGAAGACACAAAGAGTCCACTATGCATTATCAATTACTAACTGAAGTTACGCAGATTGTCATGCTGAGCCTGCCTGCACGAAGCCGATGCTTCGTTTCGGCAAAGGCAGGCGAGGCACGCTTAAGTTTGTAAGGTCATCCTTCGACTCATCCTTAAAAAGCAAAGGATTAGCTCAGGATGACCTTTGGTTTTGTGCCAAGTCGAAGCATTTTTTTGATTTTGCGTAACTTCAGTTATTAATTGTTGTTTTAATTGCCTTCTAACTCTTCGCCAATTTTCGCCCACTCTTCCATCAACTCATTCAATTTTTTTGTTTTGGTTTCATATTCTTCAGTTACAACTTTTGCTTTAATTGGATAGTTGAAAAATTCTTCTTTATTCATTTCCTTTTCAATGTTTGCTTTTTCTGTTTCAAGAACTCCAATCTCTTTTTCAACCTGCTCCAAACGCTTTTTTAATTGAAATACTTTTTTTTTCTTCTTCGACTCATCAGCTTTTTTTTCTCCAATCTTCTCGCTTCTTACTTCTACCGTCTCGCTTTCACTTTCAACATTCTCACGTTTTGCATTTGCCGTCTGATTGCTGTTGTTTGAATTTTGTTTTTCTGTTTTTTTCGTCTCAATATAATCGCTCACATTGCCGAGATATGTGCGCACTTTTCCACCGTAAGAAATTTCCAGCACTTTGTTAATTATTGTATCAAGAAACGCGCGGTCGTGCGATACGATTAAATATGTACCGTCAAATTCTTTTAACGCTTCCTGCAATACTTTTTTGGAACGCATATCCAAATGGTTTGTCGGTTCGTCCATAATAAGAAAGTTTGCCGGAGCAAGAAGCATTTTTGCCAACGCAAGACGGCTTTTTTCTCCGCCGGAAAGGACTTTTACTTTCTTAAACACATCGTCGCCGCGAAACAAGAACGAGCCGAGAATTGTGCGGAGCTTTGTTCGTATCTCTCCTTCGGCAACTTCATCCACAGTTTGCAGAACTTCTTTGCGTAAATCCAATTCATCCGCTTGATGCTGAGCAAAGTATGAAACGATAACATTGTATCCTTCTTTGCGCTCGCCCGATTGGAATGATTCTACTCCTGCGGCAATTTTTGAGATTGTAGATTTTCCCGCGCCGTTCACTCCAACAATTGCAATTCTGTCTCCGCGCTCAATTGTATAGGTTAAATCATAATAGACAACATTAGCATTATATGCTTTGCTGATATTTTTTAATTCCATTACAACGCGTCCGCTCGGTTGCGCGCTGGGAAAATGAAAATGAATTTCATCTTCTTCATCTTCCACTTCAATCATTTCAATCTTTTCTAACTGCTTAATACGGCTTTGCACCTGGCGCGCTTTTGTTGCTTTGTATCGAAAGCGGTCAATAAATTCCTGAGTCTGTTTTAACTGCTGTTCTTGATTCTTCTTTGCATTTAATATCAATTCTTTGCGGATAATTTTTTCTTTTTCATAGAACGTATAATTTCCAGCATACACATCCATATTGCCGAGCGAAAGCGCAAATGTTTTTTTCGTCAGCGAATCAAGAAATGCTCTGTCGTGCGAAATGAGCATAACTGCTCCGTTGTAATTCTTCAAATATTCTTCAAGCCATTGCAGAGATTCTATATCAAGATGGTTTGTCGGTTCGTCCAGCAGAAGCACGGAAGGTTCGCGCAACAATAATTTTGCAAGCGCAATTCGCATCTGCCAGCCGCCGCTGAACGCGCGCACATTTTTTTCAAGGTCAACAACGGAAAATCCCAAACCCATCAGCACCGTTTCTATTTTAGATTTCAAACGGAACGCATCCGCATCTTCCTGTTTATGCTGAAGTTCGCCGATGATCTCCAGCAGTTCCGAATATTCTTCCGTTGTATGATCCACCGCGCCAAGTTTTTCGTACGCTTCTTGAAGTTCCTGCTCTATCATCAGCACATCTTCAAACGCAGATTCAACTTCTTTATAGAGCGAAAGATCGGAATCCACAACGGCATCTTGCGGTAAATAGCCGGTAGAAACGAACCTCGCCTTGTTCACGCTTCCTTCCATCGGCGGAATAATGCCCGCAATAATTTTCATCAGCGTGGATTTTCCTGCGCCGTTGCTTCCCACTAGACCAATGCGGTCGTGCGGATTGATTGCAAAACTGACATCCTTAAACAGATATCGTTCGCCGTAGTTTACTGTAAGATTGTTTACTGCTAACATTAAAAAGATGAATTATGAAAGATGAA
>CAYXEE010000315.1:0-3551 GCA_964463935.1 uncultured Chitinophagaceae bacterium
CCTACAGAAAATGAAATTGTTGTTGTTGGATTAAATGGATTCGGATAGTTTTGTTCCAGCGCAAATTCTGACGGTATAAAATTATTATTTTGCCTAACTGCAAGCGGCGCGGAATAATCGAAGCGCATTGCATCAAACACAATTTCTTGATTCAACGAATCGCTCCCATCGCCAAGGCGGACATAGCCGGTTGTTCCTTTTGCAAAAGGAAATGTTCCGAGCGAAACCCACGCGCTTTTAATCGGCGATTGATTTATAATTACGGTTTCCAATCCCGCACTGTGTTGAATTTTATATTTTGCCGCTTTCGCATTACTGTATGGAATGTATGCAAAAACTTCATACACGCCGTCCTGCGAAATTGTCGGACGCCAAACAGCGTAACATGTATCGCTTTTTTTTGTTTTCACATACCAAAAATGATTATTAAATCCTGTTTTTTTGTCGCTCCATAAACTCATCGTAGAAGGAGCGGTGTTGCTCATCGAAAATCCTTTGGTAAAGTGCAAATCATCTACAATAGAATCTGCAAATGCCGGCGGCGAATAACGCACGGCGATGCCCCAATAAATTCTGTTGAAATTTGAATTGCCGTTGTTGTATCCGGGCCAATCGTACGCAACTCCTTTTCCGTTAAGACTTGGATATTTCCCGGAATTTTTATTTCCGTACGGATCGTTAACAATAAATGTATGCGGCTCGCTTCCAATTCCGTTAACAACAACAATATGTCCGGCTGTTGTAAGTCCGTTACACAGAGTGTACGGATAACCTTTGGTTATTTCGTCGGTAATTAAATTAAAAATAGCGGCGGAAGAATCAACGCGCGATGCGGTCATTCCGTGAAAAATATAATAGCTTGACATTCGCGAGTACGGAGAATAACTTCCGTTCCACATATAGCCGTAACCGCCCCACGAAGTTTTTCCGTTCGGATCGTTTGCGGTATATGAATAGTTTGTTTCTCTAAAATTATATTTTTCGCAGACATAATTTCCGTACGCGCTGTAATGACCGGGAGACAAGCCGCTTGGCGAACACCAGACTTTCCATTCGGGAAGAATTCCATAATATGCCAGCGTCATAATGGAAGAAGTGGGACCGCACGCGGAATGTCCGTTATACCAATCCGGCGTATCCCACACTTGATGCGTGTATGGCATTTCAAAATATACTTGCGGCGAAGAAATTTTTTTAATCTGCAGAATTTGTTTTGCAGCGCGGGAAATTTTTTCCATTTCAATTGAAGCGGCGACGGTTAATTCATTGTTTGAATTGAGAGAATAGATTTGGTTGTTGTTGTGCGCGTTGAAAAGAATAGAATTATCTTCCGCCATAAAGGCATTTGTTTCGCACAGATTTTTTGTCGCTGTTACTTGTTCAACATTTTTTCCGTCTGCGGAAATTTTTACCAAATCAGAATTTATCAATTGATGTTTTTCTGTCTCTCTTCGTTCAAGAATTATTGAATTTCCATCGTTTGTCCAAACAGGATCAAATCCTTCGCCGAGAAAATATGTTTCGTTGGTTTCGATGGAAAAGACGAAAACAGTTCCATCCATACCGGAATAACATAATTTGTTTTCTGCCGGAGACCAACGCGGCAAAAAATAAGCGCTCTTGCCGCCGGAAATTTGTTGAATAGAATTATTCTGCGCGTTGCAGATAAAAATTTGCCCCGCGTCGTTGTTAAATGCAAAATAATTTCCATCGGAAGAAAGCGAAATAATATTTGCATACACGCCGAGAGAAAATTTCTTTGCAGAAATTCCGGTTTGCACATACGCATCGTTTTCTATAGAATACGCAATTGAGCCGCTTCGTGAAAAACTGACTTGTCCCGCGCGAAAAACCGGAGCGTGAAGCAATGTAGTTTTCCGTTCTGAAAGATTAAATAATGCCGGGGCTTGCAAACCATCTTCAGAAATATATTTGAAACCGATTGTAGATTTATCGGGAGAAAGCGTTACGTACATTCCGCAGCCGGGAGAATTGAGAAGTTCTTCCGTCCCTTTTTCAGAAGAGAGATAAAGCGCCGAACCATTTTCGCTGGAAAACAGAATTCCGTATGGAGTTTCCATCGGGCGCGAAATATCGGATTTCTGCTGAAGTTGAAATTGTGCAAATAACGAGCCGGCGCAGAAAAAAAATATTATGCTTTGCTGCAGCATACGCATAGAATTGCCTGACAATATAATGTTTCTGTAAACTACAAAAGAGAATTGTGAAACTCAAATAGCGGGTATATAAAAAAATTGCGCTTTTACGGTTTGTTTGGTATAATTACCGTTGTAAAAATAATTGCCATCTAAAAAATTCTCTTTTCCATTAATTCTGCTTCCCGGGTGGCAACAATGAATCTTCAAAAACGAATAATTACAATAGAGCATCAAAACGCCGCGCATCTTTTAGGCGTGTAATGTGTTACGTAAAAAAAATTTAAGGTTTTGTAATGCGTATATTGAAATCGGATTTTGATAACAGATTTTTTTTGAAGAAGAACTCCGGTTTTTTTATATGCCAACCTTCCATATTTCTTTTTTGCCTGTATTACTCTGATACAACTCGGACTCTATCTTCATCTCCATTATGCCTCGTCGAATCTTTACCTTGCATCGTACAAAGAAGACAAAGAAAGAATCGTAATTAACGGCGTTGCTCCAACAACGTTTGCGGCAGAATCCGGGCTGCGAAAAGGAGATAGAATACTTTTTGTAAATGGAAAATCTGCCTATGCGTTCAAAGACTTGGTGTCGCCGTTCGATCAGTACGAACCATTTTCTACGGTAGCGGTAACTGTTCAGCGAGCTGATTCGACAATAAATCTGTCGTTACGATTAGGGAGACTTTCTGATCGTAAAAAAGAATTATTGTGGTGGTATATTCCCATTCTTTTTGGCGTATGGTGTTTTGGAATAATTGTTTTCTTAAAAAAGCCGGAACATGCTTCCGTCCGATTGTTTTTTATTTTTATACAATTATTTTTATTCCGTTTAACAATGTTTGATTTAATTGCAACCCCGCTGCAAATAATGAACGCTATTAACTGGATTACAGCAAGTATGTTTCTCCCTGCGGTTTTTTGGCATCTGGTGGTTCTTTTCCCGGATAAACAGTTCACATTGGGAGTATGGAAAAAATCTGTAGTAGGAATGTACATTTTCTGCGGTTGTTTGTCTGCGTTAAGTCTTACAATCTTGGGAATGATAGTCTCGCAGCGAGAGGGAGTAATTCCAACATTTGTTTCACCGGTTCTTTGGTTTATTCAGATAGCAAATAATCTCTGCATCGCATTTTCCATACTATTGGGCTTCTACAAGTTAATAATTGCAAAAGATTTTATCTCGCACAATCAACTCCGATGGTTGATGATTGGCTTTATAGCCGGACTTCTTCCGCTTGCTCTTTTTTTAGGATACAATGATTGGTTGTTCAATTTATTCCCATCAACAATGTACATCGAGAAAAAAATTCGAATTACCGGCTTATTGTTATCATTAACTGAAGTTACGCAAAATAAGAAAATGCTTCGACTCGGCACAAAAAATTAA
>CAYXEE010000316.1:0-3518 GCA_964463935.1 uncultured Chitinophagaceae bacterium
TTGGGCAATCATCCACGCATACCGCTGTTGAATATATTTCAATCGAATGTCGTTTTCGTATTGCAAATAGTACGATGTTTCATGACGAAATGTTCTTCCCGGATAACCAAGAATAAAAACAAGATCGTTTTCGTCAACGCCGTTCGGATTTACTTTAAAAAATTTCTTTGGAGTGAAAGGAACATTTTCCGGCGAATAATCTGCAACAGAACCGTCTTTTGCAACATACGCGCGGACAAACGAAAAATCTCCGGTGTGACGGGGCCAAATCCAGTTATCATCTTCGCCGCCAAATTCGCCTACGCTGCGCGGAGGAATATAGACCAAGCGCACGTCTCGGATTGTTTTATAGACAAAAAGAACATAGGTTCGACCGGCAAACATTTCCGCAACGGAAGCGCGGACATCTTTTTTATTTGCTTCCGCTTCGGCAACAAGAATTTTGCTGTTGCGGTCAATTATGCGCGTGCGCTCCACAGGATTTGTTGTATCGGAAATTCCCGCAAGAATTTCTTTTGAAACATCGCGGTACGAATCCACAATGCGAACGGTTAATCCTTTTGCGGGAATTTCTTCCGTTCTATTTCGCGCAATAAATCCGTTTGTAACATAATCATTCTGCACCGTGCTTGCTTGCTGAACGAAGCCGAATGTGCAATGATGATTGGTGATAATAAGCCCTTCATTAGAAATGAACGAACCGCTGCAACCGCCGACATTTACGCTCGCATCAACCAAACTGATGCCGTTCGGATTGTAAATATCGGTTTGTGAAATCTTGAATCCCTTTGCTTTGAAATTTATACGATGAATTTCGGAAAGCGGATACATTCCCTCCTCGGCAAGAAGAAGGAAGGATGTAAGAATTGTAAGGAGAAATATTTTTTTCATAGTTACATTAAAATTGTGGAAAAATTTAGTTGTAAGAAAATAGGGAATGTTAAGCGGAAAAGCACAGAAAAAATCGGAATATTCGGAATTATCACACTCGCTTGTCTTCCGATTCGGACGAACAAGTTACAATGTGCGGCATGAAGTTTTTTGCTGTTGCAAATTGTTCTTTATTTGCAGATTTTTCTTAAAATGTATATGAGAACGAGACATTTTTTAATAGAGCGATTGAAAGAAAATCTTGCCGCTTTACTGCGGCAAAATTACTCTTCGCGTCAACTGAACGAAGTTGTTACTCTTTCTCATTCCATTGTGGTATCATTTCTTGAAACAAAATTTGCACACGGCTCGCTCAACAAAGAATTTCTTCATCTTTCCATATGCGATGCGGCGTATGATTGCATTGCAGAATTATTCCGAAGAAACGACGAAGGTCGTTTGCTTGCTTTCAACGCATATTTTGCGGCATTTCCAATTGATGCGCTTGAAGAAACAGAAATTTTTTCTCACCTGCGGCGTTTAGTTTTCACCAAAGTAAACGACGGCATTGTTCGCAGCGGGCATTCACCAGCCCGTCTTCCACGCAATGTTCGTCTTGCCGTTCAGTCTCTCGGAAGTTTTGCAGAAATAGAGCGGTTCGGCGAAATATTTTTAACGCCGATACGGTGCGATACGCTTGAACATCTTCCAAAATTCGACGAGCAGTCATTAGAAGAAATGTTTATCCATTGTGTGCGCGGCGATGAAAATGTTCTTGAAATGGTGGGAAAACTTTCGGCGGTATTGCGCAATCAAAACGCTTTTGCGCGCATGGTAAATGTTTTGCAGATTGCATATGTTATTCGGACTATTTATTCAAGAAAAGCTTTAAGCGAATATACGCTTTCTTCATCAGAAAGCGATTCAAAAAAAGAAGATGAGTTGTTTCAGGTAATAGAATATGTTGCGGCGCGCACTAAACATAGAATGAATGAACGCTATGTTTCAAACGGAAAAATTGACGCGCAAACATTTGCGCAATATTTTTCCGTAATAGAAAGCAAATTACAACACACTATTTTTTCCGGTTCATTGGATGGGCAATCGCTTTTCTCATCATTAAAAAAATTTATTCCGTTGTTAACTGAGCAAGACTATAAAAAATGCCATAGAGCAAAATTAGAATATTTGTTTAAACTAACATGCGATGAAGTTGCAAAAGAATTACGAAAATAAATTTCGGCATCCTTTGAAGAATGAATTGAAATATATGTATGAAGCACATTGAAGAACATATTTTAGAACAATATATTTTGAGTCAAAGCGGTGATTTCGTCGCTATGCGCGAAATTGAACAGCATTTAGCGGAATGCGCCGGCTGCCGTGATACTGCCGAACGGATACGTCAGTTTTATAAGATTCTTAATGAAAATTTAGATTCTATACAAGCGGATAATCTTCATTCCGAATCTGCAATAGTTCAAACAGAGCGCCATATTTCAAAATCAAATCCCGAAAATCTTGAAATTTTTATTGAACAGCCGCTCTCTATACAAGAAAAAATTTGGTACACGGTAAAAAAACATCCGGTTGCGGCGGCAGGTTCGCTTTTTTCTTTTACCGCGCTTCTTGCGGCAATCATATTTATGGTTTCACCAAAACCAATGGACAAAAATCCGGATTATCTTTCTTTTAATTTGGATAAAAAATTGGTTGAGGTGCAAAATAGCGAACACGAAACCCTCTGGTCTCTCCCGCTCCAAAATATTGAAAGTGTTTATTCAACTATTAATTCATCTAGTAAACAAATTATGCTTGAAGATGTTGATGGCGACGGTAGAAAAGAACTGCTTTCCATTGCAGCGCTTTCAAACCATTTTGCAAAAAACAAAGAACTTCATCTATTTAATTACGATGGCAAAGAGCGTTTTTCATTTTCTCCGAAGAATAATTTAGTATTTCGCGGCAGAGAATATTTTGAAAAATGGATTCTCTTTTCAATCGCAACATTTGATAGAAAACCATTGCTGGGTAAAATAATAGTTACTTCGTCGACAAATGGAAGATCGCCTACAATAATTAATTTTTTAGATCCATTTGGCAAAATGATCGGAGAATATAATCACTTTGGAAATATCGGTTCTATGTTTGTTGATACTCTGTGGAATGGAAAAAAGGTTCTCATTATCACCGGAACATGCGATATATTAGAATTTACTGAAAATAGTTCAAATAATTATTCTGTTGCTATTGTGCTTGATGTTTCTAAAATATCTGGTCTGTCGGAATCAAGCAATACGCGAGGAGCAAACCTTCCCATTTCACAAGCAGAATTATATTACGTCCGATTTCCTTGGGCAGATATAGAGACTTCTACGGTCAATCTTAGAACCGGGGCTGAACGCGGAAATATTTCACATTCCGGTTTTATAATTCGAGCCATGGGAAGTAATACGGATGAAAATAGATGGAGTTTTGAATATACATTTAATAAAAAGATGGAAGTTGTTAATGTTAAAGCAAACGATGGCGCATATTATTACCACAAATTGCTTAAGAAAAACGGGAAGATTTTTTCTACTATTGATTCAACCTACCTTAACAATCTCAAAAACAGCGTACAGTATTGGGACGGAAAGACGTGGCAA
>CAYXEE010000317.1:0-3508 GCA_964463935.1 uncultured Chitinophagaceae bacterium
GTAATGATAGACTAAGAGAATTTTCCGTTACAATGGAAAATTTTTCATTCCCGTCATATACAATTAAAAAAATAGAATCTCCTTCGGAACTGCAAAAAGCAATTTATGAATCGTGGCTGGAAGAACGATGGAATTAAAATAGCAAGAACAATTTCTTGCGCGTGAAACAAAAAAATCTTGCATTTACGCCGAAAGGTATCTAAATTTAAATCAATAAATTATAGCCATTGTCTTCGGACGATGGCTTTTGTTTTTATCATCCATAAAAAAATTTTGATGCGTTATGACAGAAGTTGTATATCTTTCCCGCGAACGTTTTATTGAAATGGAAAACGAACTTCGCGAAATGAAAATCAATGGTCGTACTCAAGTTGCGCAAAAAATTGCAGAAGCGCGCGGTCACGGCGATTTAAGCGAAAATGCAGAATATGACGCCGCGCGCGAAGAACAGCGTCATTTAGAATACCGTATTGTAAAATTAGAAGAGACGCTTTCAAAATCGCGCGTTATTGAAAGCAAAGATTTGCCGAACGATAAAGTGTACATTCTTTCAAATGTAAAAGTGAAAGATTCTAAAAACGGAAAAACATTAACATACAAATTGGTTTCGCCCGAAGAGGCAAACTTTGAAGAAAACAAAATTTCTGCAACCTCGCCAATCGGAAAAGGTTTAATGGGAAGAAAAGTCGGCGAAACTATTGAAATAAAAGTACCGGCGGGAACATTGAAATACGAAATTTTAGAAATCAGCCGGTAACGCAATAAATATTTTTACCATCGCTTGCCCTGCTTCCTGCAATAATATTTTCTTTACAGCCCGATATATTCATATATTGGGCATTTTTATTGTATTTTAGAAAATCCTTTTTAAAATCTCTGAAATCAAATTGCTGTATAATTTTCATTTCTCCCATCTTTCTCGTATTTTATTTCATTATGTCTATCGGATTAGAAATATTTATTCTTTTTTTACTGATTCTACTGAACGGCGTATTTGCACTTTCAGAAATTGCTATTGTATCAGCGCGTAAAGCCCGATTGCAGCACTTAGCAAATAAAGGAAATCTGCGGGCAAAAACTGCGCTTGAGCTGGCAAATTCGCCGGATTATTTTCTTTCAACGGTGCAGGCAGGAATTACGCTGGTAGGAATTTTTGCAGGCGCATTTGGCGGAGTTACGCTTTCAGATTCTATTGCAATATATTTTGAACAATTTTCTTCTCTTCAAGAATACGCGCATCCGATTGCACTGGCAATTGTTGTAATGTGCATTACATATTTTTCTATTATTATCGGCGAACTTATTCCCAAACAGCTTGCATTAAAAAATCCTGAATTTGTTGCAATGCTGGTTGCAATACCGATGAAAACACTTTCTGTTGTAATGTTTCCCATTGTTCGCGTTCTTAGTTTTTCAACAAATATTGTTATACGTACATTCGGCATTCAAGGAAATCAATCTCCCGCTGTTACAGAAGAGGAAATTAAAGTAATGATAGACCAAGGCACTAAGGCAGGAATGTTCAACGAAGTTGAGCAGGATATGGTTGAAAATGTTTTTCGTCTCGGCGATAAGCGAGTTAATGCAATTATGACTCCGCGTACAGAAATTGTGTGGTTAGATGTTGATGATTCATTGGAAGAAAATTTTAAAAAAATAATTGAAAGCTCGCATTCGTTTTTTCCCGTTTGTAAAAATTCAATTGATACAATTATCGGAATTGTTCACGTTAAAGATTTACTTTCTAAAGCGCTCGCTAACAAATTATTAAAACTGGAAGAAAATCTCCGCCAGCCGCTGTTTATTGTAGAAAGTATGCCGGCAATTCAACTTATTGAGCAGTTTAAGAAAACAGGAATTCATGCAGCGGTTCTTGTCGATGAGTACGGCGGAATTCAAGGATTGGTTACATTAAATGATGTTCTGAAAGCAGTAGTCGGCGAAGAAATTGACGAACAAGAAAAAGAGAATGAATATATTGTAAGGCGCACCGACGATTCATTTCTTGTGGACGGCGCTTTGTTGATTGATGAATTTAAAGAACATTTCAGCATTGACGAAATGAACGAACGCGAAACCGGAAACTATCAAACCGTTGCCGGTTTTGTCATCAATCAAATGGGAAAAATACCTTCCGCCGGTCAATTTTTTCTCTGGCGTGATTTGAGAATTGAGATAGTTGATATGGACGGCAATAGAGTTGATAAATTACTAATCGCTAAAATTCCAAAAAAATAATAATGGCTGCACAACGACGCAATGATTTTCTCATCCCTCTGCTTACGGCGGTTTCAGATATTTCTGCAATCATCGGAGCGTTTATCGCTTCCTATTGGATTCGTTTTTATTCTCCGCTCACCTCTTGGTTTGAAGTGCAGTTCGGCATTCCGCCTCTTTCCAGCTATGTGTACAGCGCCATAGTGTTTCTACCGCTCTGGCTGATTGTTTTTCAATCTCGCGGTTTATACGGCACAAGAAGAAATTCGCATATGAGCGATGAATTTTTTGCTCTTGTCCGTCTTATTACTTTCTGCATGATGATAATGATGAGCGCGACTTTTTTTTACAGAGAATTTTCGTTTTCGCGCGGAGTATTTATTTTGCTCTATGGTACGTCAATTATTCTTGTTAGTACAGGCAGATTTTTCACAATGGAATTTGAAAAAATGCTGTACCGCGCAGGTAAAGAATTAAAAAGCATTGTCATAGTAGGAACAAATAGAACTGCGGAAAATATTTGCGAGCATTTCGGGAAACACAAAGAACTCGGCTACGAAATTCTCGGCTACTACGCAGATTCTTCCGCCGTGCAGGAATCGCCTCTTTCATCAATACGCTATCTTGGCAAAATATCTTCGCTGCCTAATGATATTCTGCCGCTACGAATTCAAACCGCTATGATTACGCTTACTCAAAACGAACACGAAATGCTTGTTGAATTACTGCGCGATACGGAAGGGAAAAATATTGAATTTATGATGGTGCCGGATATTTTGGAATTGATGACAAGCCGCATTCGAATTCAAGAAATTGAAGGAATACCATTTATTAAAGTAAAAGATATTCCAATGAGCACGTGGAACAGAATTTCAAAACGTGCATTTGATATTATTGTTTCAAGCGTTATTCTTAGTATAACAATTCCTATTTTTGCTGTGCTTGCTATTGTAATAAAATTAACCTCCAACGGTTCCGTGTTTTATGTTCAAGAACGCATCGGCTTAGACGGCGTCTCTTTTCCGCTGATTAAATTCCGCTCTATGCGCGTAGATGCAGAACAGCAGCTCGGACCAACAAGAGCGAAAAAAGACGATAGACGTACAACAACAATCGGTAAAATTCTTCGCCGCACAAGTTTAGACGAATTACCGCAATTAGTAAATGTACTTCTTGGACAGATGAGTTTAGTCGGACCAAGACCCGAACGCCCGTACTTTGTTGAACAGTTTAAAAATAAAATTCCACGCTATTTAGAACGACATAGAGTAAAAACAGGAATGACAGGTTG
>CAYXEE010000318.1:0-3505 GCA_964463935.1 uncultured Chitinophagaceae bacterium
AGCATCGGCTTCGTGCAGGCAGGCTCAGCATGACCATCTGCGTAACTTCAGTTATAAATAATTTTATTTCTTTCCGATTGCCGCTTTGTAATTGGCAGACATACGCGCCGCTTTTTCCGTTAGAACTTCGTACCGTTCTTCATCAATTGCTTTCTTATCAAGAAGGTCGCTCCCAATTCCTACAGCAACAGCTCCGGCCTCAATCCATTCGCCGACATTATCAACGGTAACGCCGCCCGTAGGCATCAATTTGATATGCGGAAACGGTCCGGCTAAATCCTTAAAATATTTTGGACCAAGCGAAGTTGCCGGAAAAACTTTACAAACATCCGCGCCTGAATTCCAAGCCGTAAATATTTCTGTCGGCGTATAGCACCCCGGCATACAAGCAACATTATGTTTTTTACAAACTGCGATTATTTCTAAATTTAAAATTGGACTGACAACAAATTTTGCTCCGGCAGCAATAACATCTTCAGCATTTTGCACGCTTGTTACCGTACCAGCGCCGATAAGAACATCGGGCGGCATTGATACGGAAAGCGAGCGAATAATTTCCACCGCGCCGGGAACGGTCATCGTAATTTCAATACATTTCACGCCGCCTTGACGCACCGCTTCAATCACTTTTGCTAATTTATTTTGATCTTTTAAGCGTATTACTGCAACAACGCCCGATTCTGAAATTTTCTCTAATACTTCTTGCTTCGTCATAATACGTTTTCTCTATTTCTTTACTTGGATTGTTACTTGCAATGGATTATCTATACGCTTTTGGAATGACGTTAAATACTCAATCCACTGTTGTTCGTTTTTAATATCGCCCATTCGAGTCCAAGCAAAACCGGAATAATATGTGAATTGTTCGTTCGTTTGTAATGTATTGTTAATTAAACAATGTGTTGAATCTTCGATGATAGAATTATTTTTTCGATTTGCAAAAACAACGGCGGTACCAAGATTTTCATTAACAGCAGAGTCATTTGTTGCTCCCCACAGTGAAACCCAGCGATGTTCGGAGCTTTTTTGCGCTGTTACATTTTTTCTTTTCACAATTCCGCCCGCAATTGTAAGCGGCGAAGCGGAAGGAATTTCCGAAATAAATTGCGTTTCAATTTTATTTAATTGCCGACCTGCATCGAGCGTGATTCGTTTTATCTCTAAATAATTTGCGGAATCAATTTTCCAATCGGGATAATATAATTCAAATGAAATGCGAATCGGTCCGTTTGCAATAATGCGGTAATACGAAAACAGCCCTGCTTGAATCAATTTCCCGTTTCGTAAAATTCCTGCGCTTCCGCATCCCAAAGATTTTCCGACAGAAAAGAAATCCGCGCCTTCGCCGTGGTCTTCGTGATAAACAATTTTCGGAGTTTGTTCTTCCCCTTCGTACCATTTTTTAACAATCGGGTAGCGCACGCGTTTTGTCCAAGCATCAATTCCATTAAGTACGTTTCCGGCTATCGGCGAACCGTAGGCGCGAAATGCAGCTCTATCATTTTCCCACGCAAAATCTTCGCGCGGCAGGACAAATCTTCCATCTACAACCGAAGCGTACGAAAGTTTTTTATCGGAAAGTGTTACAGAAAATTTTTTAACTTCATTCGGTTTAAATGACGATTGAAAAATGAGTTCGTCGTTTTTTCCATCGGAATTTTCATCAATTAACTGCGAAACAATTTCAATCTTCCCTTCTCGTACAATTATATTTTTATTCGCTGCTTCGGGGAGTAAAACTTGAATTGCAGATAACGAAAGCGTAACTGTTTCATGTTCTCTGAAAACCGCAATAGAATTTTTTACTTCTACAATAACTGTTTGCGCGTTAAGAATTGAAATCGCACAAACAAATAAACCAAAATATTTTTTCATAAAAATCCCAATTCTACATTACCAAGCGAGTATTGCCCCGACCTTAAGGTCGGACAGTTGTAATTAAAAACATACAATAATTTACTGAAGTTACGCAGATGGTCATGCTGAGCGAGGCACGCTTAAGTTTGTAAGGTCATCCTTCGGCGCATCCTTCAAAAAACAAAGGATTTGCTCAGGATGACCTTAATTTTTTGTGCCGAGTCGAAGCATTTTTTTATTTTGCGTAACTTCAGTAATTTATTAAAAATTTTATCGTTTAATTCTTGCCGAACCGCCTTTAGCGACATGCAGAAGTTCTTCAAGCGTAATCATACTCGAATCACCGCGCGTTGTCATAAGCATTGCGCCGTGAGCTACGCCGAGATTCACACATTCCTGCGGCTGTTTTCCGCTTAAAAATCCGTACGTGAACCCGCTGGCAAATCCATCGCCGCCGCCGACTCGGTCTTCAATCTCTAACGCAGGCATATTCAATCCGTAATAAAATGTTCCTTCCGTCCACATTATTGCAGACCAATCATTGATTCCCGCCGATTTTACTCCGCGCAAAGTTGTGCCGACTACTTTTACATTCGGAAAATCCTTCACAACTTTCTTTACCATATTTTCAAACGCTGTAGTATCAAGTTCTCCTTTTTCTATATCCACTCCTTCTACTTCGTAGCCGAGTACTTTTTGGAAATCTTCTTCATTTCCAATCAGACAATCTATGTAGGGAACAAGCGGAGTAGTTGTTTCTATCGCTTCTTTACTGCTCCAGAGCTTTGAACGGAAATTCAAATCATACGATACAATTGTTCCCGCTTCGTGCGCCGCTTTTACTGCTTCGGCTACAACTTGTCGTGTGGATTGCGATAGCGCGGAAAATATTCCTCCCGTATGAAACCAGCGGACTCCTTCTTCTTGAAATAATTTTTTCCAATTTATTTCTCCCGGCTGAATTCCTGCTGTTGCGGAATATGCTCTATCGTAAAGTGTTACCGATGCTCTCGGTCCGAAGCCGACTTCCGTAAAGTTCAATCCGATTCTATCTTTCTTTCCCATTCCGTCATATTTTCTGGTAATTGCATAATCCACATTTACTCCCACTGCGCGCGCGTGATTTTTTACAATTGCTCCCATTGGCGAATCATTCAATCCGCCCACCCAGCCGGTTCTTAATCCTAATCGCGAAAGCGCATACGCTACATTGTATTCTCCGCCGCCAACCCAGACTTCTAACTGCGGCGCAAATTCTATGCGCTGATGTCCGGGAGGCGATAATCGAATCATTGTTTCTCCAAGAGAAACTAAATCATATTTTGTTTGTGATGATGTTTTAATTGATAATGACATTTGAGTTTTATTTTATATTACGTTTTGTACAACACTCTAAAAACCAGCGAATTTGTAATAACCAGCGAAGTCGAATCGCTATTTGTAAAAGAACAGACTTCAACTTCGCTCTGTATAAAATAATTTTATTGTTAATAGTTTTTCAGATCGTCTAAAAAAATTCTATTTCAGATTTCTGCCGGTTCTAATTTAGGTACTATCAAATGCATAATAGCAAGAGCAACAAGGTAAGTTACTCCGGCAATCATAAACATCACTTCATAGCTGCCTGTATTTTGTCGAAGCCAGCCGG
>CAYXEE010000319.1:0-1248 GCA_964463935.1 uncultured Chitinophagaceae bacterium
TCTACTGAAGTCGTTACTCATGGAGTTGTTCACACGCAATATACGCTCCCGGGACCGTTTACGCTTGACGTTCTTGAAGTTGATATGAAAAATCCACTTCTAACTTTTGAATCATACCGTCCGAATGGATTAACAAAAACTACTGTGCAAGCCGCCGCAAATGATAAAGCCGGACACCGAGTAATTGGCGCAATTAACGCAGACTTTTTTAGTTTTGAAACCGGCTGGCCGATTCATAATCAAGTTGTAAACGGCAAACCTGTATTGGGAATTACAACAATAAAATCTCATTTCGGATTTACTGAAGGAAGAAATGTTCTTATTGACGGATTCAGCTTTACAGGAAAACTGTATTCTAAGAACGGAGCATCCCTTTTACTTAACGGAGCGAACGGCACACGAAATGCCGGACAGACATTTCTTTTCACTTCATATAAGGGAAACACAACAGGAACGGATTTAACCGGAACAGAAATTGTTTTACAAAACATTTCACCTGCAATGATTGCAAATGATACATTGAAAGTCGTTGTTGCACAGATTGGCAACGGCAATCTTGCAATTCCTGCAAATGGATTTGTCGTTTCAGCTTCTTCCGGCGCCGGAGCAACATTTTTAAATTCCAATTTTTCTGTCGGTGATACTGTAAAATTATATTATGGATTTACTCTGCGTTCGGGAGTTTTGATAAAAAAATTAACACAGTTAATTTCCGGCAACGGAAGATTGATTAAAGACGGCGTTCCTTATCCCGCGCTCGGCGATTATGACGGTTCGGGACAAAGTTTTAACGACGCAAGGCATCCGCGCACTTTTATTGGAATGAATTCCGACACATCAAAAGTTTATCTTTGCACTGTGGATGGCAGGCAAACGACAAGTCTTGGAATGTCGTTTACAGAAATGGCAAATTTTTTAATTAAAATCGGCGTTACCAATGCTTTTAATTTAGACGGCGGCGGTTCAACAACAATGGTTGTTCGAGGAAAAGTTGTAAACTCACCTTCCGATCCCGGCGGCGAACGAAGCGTAGCAAATACATTGCATCTCATCAGCGTAGCGCCTGTTGGCACGTTGCATTATCTAAATATTATTGAAGACAAAGCGGAAATTTTTCAAGGAAATTCATTTCAATTCCATGCAGAAGGAAGAGATGAATATCGCAACCCGCTTACGCTTCCCGCCGGCACACAATGGAACGCCGATGCAAATATTGGAACAATTGATGCAAATGGATTTTTCAAATCG
>CAYXEE010000319.1:1304-3491 GCA_964463935.1 uncultured Chitinophagaceae bacterium
CGACAGCGGCTGGGTAAGAATTACGTATAATTCCATTTCAGATTCTGTAAAAGTAATTGTGCGAGTGATTAAACAACTTCGCATCTTCCCTTCAGCTTTAACAATGGTTCCAGGCGAGCAAATTACTTTTCTTGTAAAAGGAATTGATTCCGGCGACAAACCTGTTCAATTATTAAATTCTCAAGTTAAATTTCAAGTCAGCGCAACAAATTTAAATGTTGATACTGAAGGCGTTGTTACTTCAACAGGATTTGGAAATGGTTATGTGACTGCTAAAATAGATACCGTTACTTTTACGATTCCGTATTCTTCAACCGGCGCCGATACAACAATTATCGTTGAAGATTTTCGCGATTCGTATTTTTGGAATTATGATGTAACAAATACCGATCCTGATGATATATTCTTCGCTCTCTCTAATGATGCGGTTATTCCCAATCCGCCGGCATTTAGAATTAAATTTAATGCGCCTGCAAATTCTAACGCAATATTAAAAACAACGCTTCCCATTTCCAGCAGACCGGATACAATTCGAATGAAAGCGTACGGCGACGGATGCGGACACAGCGTAAAATTATTTTTTACCGATAAAGACGGACAAGAATTTTACATCAACGCAACTTCTACAATTACGTGGAACAACGAATGGCGCGATGTTGTTTTTCGTTTGGTAAACGCCTCGCCTGTTTCCAGCGGAACAGTAGATTTTCCAATAACAATAACAAAAGTACAATTTACAGCCGGAACAACAAATCTTGTCGGCGGAAAAGCAATTGATACAATTTATGTTGATAATATTTCCGTTCACTATTCAAATCGCGCTGTAGCTCCAACGGTATTATATGATTTTAATTCTGGAATAAACGGATGGCTTCAACCGTATGGAGTCGGCAGCGGACAAACAGTAGGAATTTCAACTTCATCAAGTTTAGTATATTCTACTGAACATCCATACGAAGGTAGCGGCTGCGGTAAATGGACATTTATTGACGATGCGGCAAGCGCTGCAAATTGGAATATTCGCATTGCGCGAACAACAAGCGCGGAACTTGCCGATATGCTTCGAGGAAGTTACATCGGCGCGTGGGTGTGGGCAAATGGAAATTTAAAAATAACGATGCGAACTGTAATTCGCGGAGGAACTACTGGCTTGTGCCGGGGACCGGCGTTTCCGGTAAATCACTTCGGATGGAAACTCATCGGCGTGCGGCTCAATCAAAATTTATTTACAACATATATTACTTCCGGCTCAATTGTAGATGCAGGAAATAAATTTAACGGTTTTCATGTTGAAGGAAATAATTCAGAGCTTGACGGAAAAACTGTAACGCTTTACATAGATAAAATGGTAACTTCGGCTTTAACAGTCCCTAGCGGATTTTTAGATTTTGGAGCAACTGTGGATTCTTCTACAAAAGATGTAACAATCAATTGGGGCGTAAACTCTGAAATCAGCATTAGCAGATATGAAATAGAACGAAGCGCCGATGGAATTTCATTTACAAAAATTGGAAACGTGAACGCTGTGGGTAACATAGATACAACTAAACGTTATACGTTTACCGATCCGGCGCAAAATTTAAAATCGGCAAAATATAGAATTGTGCAAATTACTAACGATGGAGCAATGGAATATTCCCCGGCGATAAATGTTACAATTACTGGAATTGGAGAAAATATTATTTCGCCGTTTTCTTATTCATTGGAACAAAATTTTCCCAATCCATTTAATCCGACAACGCGAATAACTTTTTCATTAGCAAAGAAAGAAAATACGACATTAAAAATTTATGATGTATTAGGAAGAGAGGTTGATACGCTGCTGAATAACGAACTTGAGGCGGGCAACTATTCTGTTGAGTGGAATTCAAAAAATAAATCCAGCGGCGTATATTTTTACCGGTTACACACCGATAAATTCTCCAGCGCAAAGAAAATGATTTTGATGCAATAAAAAAATGTAGTTTAAAAAGGAAAAGCCCAACAAAAATGTTGGGCTTAATTATTGTCGGGGTGAGAGGATTCGAACCTCCGGCCTCTTGGTCCCGAACCAAGCGCTCTAACCGGGCTGAGCCACACCCCGAACGGTTAGATTATCTAAAAATCTTTTTAAAAAATAAACAAACCAAAAATTTTTATTTATAGTTCTGTTTATTATTGCAAGCCCTTACTGCTTGGGCTTGCTTA
>CAYXEE010000320.1:0-1605 GCA_964463935.1 uncultured Chitinophagaceae bacterium
CGTTCCTGCCGGAGTTTGAGCATACAATGACGAACTGACTACCAGTATCAGAAATATAAATTGTATGATATTTTTGAATAATCGTGTTTTCATAAGATTATTGGCAAACGCTTATTTTACTCTAACTTTATATTCTACAGAACCGTTCGTTTTACCGCTCAGTTTTCCAATACTGACGGCTATAACAGTTTTATTAAATTCATTTTTTGTAACCTGCACAATTCCGGAATTATCTTGCGCAGGAATACCATTAACACTAACGCTGTTTACAACGTAATCCGTATTCTCTGGAATTTCATTGCTAACAGAAAAAGTTTCTACTGCGCTGTTTCCATTATTTGCATACGCAATGGTATAAGTAAACTCTTCCCCTGCCGGTAAATTTCCAATTGGAAATTTAGTTAATGACGAAACAATATTTTCTGCATTGACCGTAGTTACAACCACAGAGCTTGCAGTAACAGATGGTTTTCCATTGGACGAAGCAATGAGTGTTAATGAATCTTTTGTCCCATCAGGCAAACGATTGAGCATTGCTCGTGCAAAAATTCTAATGCTGTCTCCGGCAGTTAACGTATCAGTATCAAATCCCTTAAAATTATTTGTATTTGTTAATTGAGTATCATTAAGATCAAGTATTCCATTTTTATTTGCATCTTTATAGAAAGACCAATTTAAATTATGAGTAGAACTAAATTCCAATTCAATAATATCTTTTACAACGCCGTTATTTGTTACTCTAAAACGATACAGAAGCGTGTCGTTAGCTTCTTTTGTAAACGAAGACCATAATGGAAAAACATTCACTGCATACGCTGCGCCATAGCCAACGGAGATAGAAATAAGATTGCTAACTATTGAATAGAAATTATTCCCTGCGGAATATGTTACGCCAATTTGATTATTTATTATTGTGTTAGGAACTGTACGGTCTTTTACTTGAGCAACGATTGTTACGGTTGCCGTACCGCCTGCATTTATTGTTCCCACATTCCATTGTACAGGATTTTGTAAATTGAGCAATGTTCCTTGGGTTGAATTGATCGAAACATATTCTAATTTAGCATCAAGCATATCCGAAATTGAAATATTGAGAGCAGGAACGCTTCCATTATTTGAAACAACTAACGTATAAGTAATATTTTCGCCGGCGCTCGGCGTAGATTTATCCGCTGAAAGGATTACAGATAAATTTGTTGTTCGTACTGTTGTAACATACGAAGCGCTGTGTTGTACTTTTGAATTAAATTGCGAAGTTATTGTAAAAATGGCAGTATCAATTTGTCCGTTTAACGACTCGCCGCGCGGAACTTTAACGCGCACAATTATTTTGTACGAAGCATCTGCGGAAATTGACGATGTTTGAGAAATCTGTCCTGCATTTAATTCAGAAAGCTGAAGAATTCCATCTCCATTAGCGTCAAAATAAATTTCGCGAATCCAATTTTTGGAGGACGTTGATGAGAATGAAAAAATATCGCTTCCATTTCCCGAATTAGTAACTGCTGCAGGAAAATCAGCCGAAGCGCTGTCGCTTTGCGTCATTATAGCATTAGAAACAGGCGTAATATTTGCGGCAGCAACTTGCGCTACAGTCAGAACAAT
>CAYXEE010000320.1:1615-3476 GCA_964463935.1 uncultured Chitinophagaceae bacterium
AAACGGAATCCACAACTGCGCCGCTTGCAGAAGAAAAAATTACTTTTGTTTGTGATGAAATTACAGTTCCAGCAGGCGTTCCTGCGGAGAATGCAATATCATTGCCTGCAAAGAATGCAAACACAAATAAGAAATAATATTTCACAATTTTTTTTGCGATCATTGTTGTATTGTACGAATGTTAACGAACAACTGCTTTCATGCTAACCGTTCCCTCTTCACCGGGAGCAATTTTATTTTTTATTTTCCACATAACGCCGATTACTTCTCCTTGAACCGGCGGATCAGATTTTTTCCGTTGATACGTAATTTCAGAATTTTCTCCTGACGCAGAATTTTCCACAAAATTCATATTTGCAGGAATGGGATTTGAAATTTCAATATCGGTCGCCGGAGCTGTGCCAATATTGTGATAGCGAATTGTAAAAATTACCGTATCGCCCGGAAAAGGATTTGAAATGCTAGCGGAATTAAGCACTGCCATTTCCGTCGTTTCTTGATTTTGCGACAATGCTTTTTCAACATTTTTTATTTGTGAAACAGATTTTTCAATTTCTTTAACGCTAGAACTTACGATAGAATATTTTGCAACAGAACTGCTTACGCCGACATTGAGCGAAACCGACGAGGAACTGAGTTTAATTTTTGCGCCCGGTTTTTTTGCATCACTAATTTCAAACGCCGCTGAAGATTTTTGTACGCCGGATATCATAATCTGAGGAAACACAGCTTTCCCTTTTTCAACTTTTGATACTGCCAATCCGTTTGTACCGACTTTAGAAACAAAACCATCTGCAAAAAGATTGATTACCGCTTGAATATTTTTTTTCTGGTTAGTTTTTACAAATACTTCCATTTCAAGTACTTTAGAAAGCGGCATCATTGCATTATCTTTTAGCTCTGCTACAAATTTGATTTCAACAGAGTTCGCCCCTTTCCCGAATGTAAATGCTGCCGTGGTTTTATTTTTTTCGTTTGTAATTTCCGCACCCGATGCAAATTCCTTTGAGGAAATTGAAGCAACTTGTTTACCGTTCTCATCATTCAATACTACAAAAGGAATTTTTGAATCAACCGGAAACCAATATCCAAATTGAATGATTTCTTTTGCAGATTTATTTTGTTTCGCTAAAATAAATCCGGTTTTTCCATCTTTCGATTTTGAAAAATCAAATGCTGAAACTGTAATATCATACACCGATAACTGAGCCATTTGCGCATAAAGAATTGTCGAGAATAGAATGCTCGAAAACATTATTTTAATAAATGGTATTTTCATTGTATATCTCCTTGTTAATTTATAACCGCTTTAAATTTTACAATTTTGAAAGCGCCGGGGGGCTGAGTTGTAAAATTAACTGTAATTATTGAACCTGAAATATTTGCCTCATCGCCGTCGGATGCGTTTGTTTTACCAACGCCGTTTACTTCAATTCCTTTGCCTGCTCCAAATGCAGCCGTTACAAACGAAGTATTTGAAGGAACTGTATAAGTCAAAACTACCGTTGTAGCATTAGATGTTCCTGAATTGCGATATTTAATTGTGTACACCAATGTATCTCCCGGAATTGGGTTCGGTTCGCTTACAATATTTGTATCTATAACAATGTTGGGATATCTTAGAACCAAAATTGATGTGAGCATAATTTGTAATAAGTTGGCTAACATCCATAAGAGAATCCGTATTTACTTTAAAAGTGCGCGAAGTTGAAGCTCCGCTTGCAAGACTTAACGAAGGCCACGAAATAATTCCGCCGACCATGCTTCCATTGCCATTGTTTGATTGACCCGAAATACTGCCGGTATTACTTATTGTGCCACTCTTTAGTATAAGATACGAACTTAAAGTATCCGTAACTAT
>CAYXEE010000321.1:0-3424 GCA_964463935.1 uncultured Chitinophagaceae bacterium
TAACCCGTTGCGTCCGTTTCCATCAGAGGCGACAGAACCGGGAGAAGTAGAATATGCAATTAAGGTGCCGACTGGCGCGGTCATTTGTGCAAGTCCGCGCGAAGCGTTGCGTACAGATTTTGGCAATGGATTGTCTCGGCACGCATCCAGCACAACAATATTTAATCTGCTTCTCGCACCTTCCATTTCTGCTAGTACGCGGCGCGCATCAACCGCTTCCAATTCAACATCTTGTTCTTTTTTTATCTGAGCATCAACAGGAATTAAATAATTATTCCCCGCAACCTGAACGCCATGTCCGCTGTAATAAAACAACGCAACGGTATTGGAATTCAATTTTTCTCCCCAATTGGAAATTGCTTTTTTCATCGCGTTCTGGTTCAAGTTTGTATATTCAAACACTTGAAAATTTGCCAAACGCAATGCAGTGGCAATATCTTTTGCATCGTTTTCGGGATTGCGAAGCGGTGCAGTAGAATATTTTGCATTGCCAATGATAAGAGCAATTCGCTGTTCCGCCAAATTTTGTTCCGCCGGTTTAAATGCTTTGGGTTGAGAGAAAAGAATGGAACAAAGAACAAAAAGAAGAAGTGTAATTTTTTTCATAGCCAGCTCATATTGTATATTTTCTGAAAAATATAATTGATTTAGGGAAAATACAAGCCTCAACTATGAAAGTCGAGACTACAAGGTTACAATTTCTTCGACTGTTAAAAAAAACCGTATTCGCAACCTTTATGGTTGCGCCTTCCTTCGACCATAAAGGTCGAGGCTACATTTTCGCTTCCATCGCTAACTTCGCGCGCAAGTTGTAAAAATATTTAAATGTAAGAATCACAACTCCAAATGACATTAGCAATAAAACAACATCCGTTGTTACGAGAGTCCAACTCTCAAATGTAATATACCGTCCGAGCAAAATTATTAACGCGGTTACCGTTGTTATCAGCATAAACACGGCGGGAATAGCAATAAACCAATATGCTCTTGCTTTCTGCGCAAGCCACGCAGTAATAGCAATCATAGTCAACGCGGCAAGCAATTGATTTGCTGCGCCGAAAATTGGCCAGATTTTGAGATACGCATTGGAAAACGTAAGCGAAAGAAATCCCACAACAACAAGAAATCCGTTGAAAATTCTACTGCGCAAAATTTTTGGCGGATTTTCAAAAATGGTAAGCCATAATTCTTCAAACAGATAGCGCGAAAGCCGCACAAGCGCATCAATTGTTGTTACAAGAAATCCTTCCAAAAGTAAAATTCCCCAAATTGTTCCAACTACAATCGGAAGTCCGAATCCTTGATGCAAAATATTTCCAAGTCCGAGCGCAAATGCAAGCGGCGCATTGCTCTTTCCTTGCAATGGATACACAAGAGCTTTATATTTTTCAAAATCCATTCCGCCGGAAATAATTAAAATTACGCTGAGCGCGAGTAATCCTTCCAACAGCATTCCGCCGTAACCGATAATGCGCGCATGTTTTTCGTTATCTAATTGCTTACAGGAAGTTCCGCCGCAAATCAATCCGTGCGCGCCGGATGCCGCTCCGCACGCAATAGTAATAAAAAGGAATGGCCAAATCATTCCAAGATTCGGAGCGTTCATCGCTTCATCTAAATTATATGTCGGAATGTTGATTGTCGCTCCGTTTATTCCTGCAAAAATTACGCCGACAACCATTGAAGCAAGTCCGAGATACAAAATCTGCGCATTTACAAAATCGCGCGGCTGTAAAATTATCCACACAGGAATCCATGATGCAAAAAACACATAACATGTAATTGCAATAATCCATGTGTTCGGATCGAATGTAATCGGAAAATAATATCCAAAAAATATTGAACCGAACGAAACGATGAATGCAATAAACGAAACAAACCACAGATTCATTTTCTTTTTGTAAATCATCCAGCCGATAATCGGCGCAAGCAGTGTCATTACAATTACCGAAGCAGATGCGACACCGCCAATTTGTATTTTTAAAATTCCACCGGAATCTATCATGTGCAATCCGCCCGCGTGTCCCGCCGTGAGCGCAACATCATCAGGCGGAAGCGCAGAGGTAAGTGCTATTGCAGTCAATTGTAAAAACGCGGCAATAACAAGCAGACAAAGAATTATTGCGAATGAAACATAAAATAAAAAGCCGGCTTTGCCGAGCGTGCGCCGCGCAACTTCTGCAACAGATTTTCCTCCTTCACGCACAGCTACGAAGAGCGAAGTAAAATCGTGCATTGCGCCGATAAGAACTACGCCGAAAATAATCCAAAACCACGCGGGCATAAATCCATAATAGAGCGCGAGCGTTGGTCCAACAATTGGTCCTGCCGCAGCAATTGCCGCAAAGTGATGTCCGAATAATACAATTGGTTTTGTAGGAATGTAATCTATGCCGTCGTTAATTGTGTGTGCGGGAGTTGGCCGGGCGGGATCTGGTTGAAGAACTTTGTTAACATAGTAACCGTAAAATTTGTAACCGATTGCGAGAATTATTCCTGAAAACAGCATAACAAGAGCAATATTCATGAACACTCCTTTGTTAGAATGCGTTTTTGTAGTGTGTTATTTTGTGGTTTCCGTTTTCATAATCAATAGCAACAACATCAAAGCGGCAGGAAATATTTTCAAGATTTTTTTTAAAAACAAATCCTTCCGCCGTTCTTCTTATTAGTTCTTGTTTTTTCGGCAGAACAAATTCCGCCGCTGCGCCGAAATTTTTATTTTTTCTAAATTTCACTTCCACAAAAACTAATTCGTTCTTCTCTTTCGCAACAATATCAATTTCGCCGTGGTTGTAATAAAAATTCCGCTCAATAATTTCATAACCGTTCTTCACAAGAAATTGTTCGGCAACTTCTTCCCAATTTGTTCCAATTGCTCTCTGCGAATCCGCGCCTTTGCGTTTCATAATGATTCTAATTTTACAACATGAAATGATTTTCTGTGAATCGGCGAATAACCGAATTTTTGAATTGCTTCAATATGCGCTTTCGTTCCGTATCCTTTGTGTTTCGCAAACCCGTATTCGGGATATTGTTCGTGCAATTCTTTCATCAATTCATCGCGCGTTACTTTTGCAATAATGGAAGCCGCGCCGATGGAATGCGAAAGAGCGTCTCCTTTTACAATATTTTCCACCGGATATTTCTCGTGACGAAAAAAATTTCCATCAACGAAAAGCTGCTGCGGTTTAAATTTAAGATTTTCAATCGCTTTATTCATTGCAAGAAACGACGCCTGCAAAATATTTATTCTGTCAATTACTTCGTGGCTTACAAGTCCAACGCCGACGGCAATCGCTTTTTCGTAAATAGAATGAAATAATTTTTCCCGTACTTTTTCAGTAAGTTTTTTTGAATCCGTTACGCCTTCAATCAGAATATCTTTTTCAAAAATTACAGCCGCCGCAACAACCGGACCTGC
>CAYXEE010000322.1:0-3410 GCA_964463935.1 uncultured Chitinophagaceae bacterium
TTAATTTTTTGTGCCGAGTCGAAGCATTTTTTTATTTTGCGTAACTTCAGTTAGTAATTACTTTTTCAAGATCGAGCAGAATTAACAAACGGTCTTCCAATTTCCCGACTGCGGTTATGTAGTCTGCTTTTACTCCCGCCACGATTGAAGGAGGCGGCTCGGTTACTGTGCGCGGAATGCGAAGTACTTCCTGCACCGCATCAACCACAAAGCCGATAATCTTTCCTGCTAATTCAACAACAATTACTCGCGTATTTTTGTCGTGTTCTTTGCGCGGCATATCAAATCTTCTGCGCAAATCAATAACGGGAATTACTTTTCCGCGAAGGTTGATAACGCCGTCAACATATTCCGGCGCATTGGGAACACGCGTAACTTCCAACATTCTGTTAATTTCCTGTACTTTCAGAATATCAACGCCAAATTCTTCTTCGCCAATGTTAAAGCTGACAAGCTGCAACAGTTCATCGGTGCTTGACTGACCGGCTGTTTTATTTTTATTTTCTTCCATTGTTCGCTCCAATTCAATTTTTAAATTTGTTCATTCCGTAAATGCGGCGGCATTTTTACAGATACCGCCGCTATTATTATTAGCCGCGATGAACTAATGAGCCGTTAGCTTTTACAGCAATAGTTGCTTTCTCTTCTTTTTTGAATTGCGAGCGCTGACCTTGATATCCTGTTCCTTCAGCAGAAAGTTTGAAATTAGCAATCAACTGCTGCAAGTTTTCTGTTAAGCGGTTCAAATCTTCCGCTGCTCTGGCTATTTGCTGCGTGCTGCTTGCCGTTTGACTGGTTACAGTGGAAATTGCTTCAACGTTCTTGCTAATCTGTTCGCTTGCGCTGGATTGCTGTTCGCTTGCCGCCGCAATCTGCGTTACCATATCCGTTACTTTTTGCGATACGCCGACAATTTCATTTAACGATGAACCGGCTTTATCTGCTAATTTTATTCCGTTATCTACTTCTTTTGTTCCTTCTTCCATTGATGCTACAGCGCCTGTGGTATCGCTTTGTATTTTCTTAATCATCGAAGCGATTTCTTTCGTCGCTTTTGTTGTGCGCTCGGCAAGTTTTCTTACTTCATCGGCAACAACTGCAAATCCTCTCCCTTGCTCGCCGGCTCGCGCTGCTTCTATTGCCGCATTTAGCGCTAGAAGATTCGTCTGGTCGGCTATATCATCAATCACTCCAATAATTTCTCCGATTTGATTGCTCGATTTTCCAAGTTCTTGCACTGTCTCTGCCGATTTCTTTACTACTTCCGCAATGCGTTTCATTCCCGTTACGGTTTCTTGTACTACTTTGCCGCCTTGCTCGGCGGAATGTTTTGCTTGTTTTGCCGTATCTGCCGTTTGATTCGCATTCTTGGAATTTTCCATTATTGTTTTCGTCATCTCTTCCACTGCGCCGGCTACTTCGCTTGCCTGACTTGTTTGCTCTTGCGCGCCGGCTGCCATCTGTTCGGTTGATGAGCTTATCTCACTGCTGGCGCTTGCGGTTGCCTGCACTGCGTGGGTTACATCTTGCAATGCTTTGTCTAACGATTCTCCTACGGTATTGATGCTGTTCTTTAATACCTGATAGTCTCCTCTGTATTCTCCCGTTACTCGCACTGTTAAATCGCCGGCAGACATTTTCTCTAATACTTTGGCTCCTTCTTGCACCGGTAAGATGACTGCATCAAGCGTATCGTTTACGCCTTGTACAATTTCTTTGTATCCGCCGTTAAATTTTGATGCGTCTCCGCGCGTTGCTAATTTTCCATCCACTGCCGCTTTGGATAACATATTTGCTTCCGACACCAAGCCGCGCAGCGAAGTAATAATTTGTTTCAATGCCGGACTGATTTCATCTTTCTTATCGCTCGCATCAACTTCTGCCGTTAAATTTCCGTCGGCTATTTGTTTCATTACATCTACAATTTTGGTTTGCATCGCATCGGCAAATTCATCCATTGTTTTTGCTAATGTTCCGACTTCATCTTGTGAATCCATATTTAAGCGCATTCCAAGGCGCCCTTGACGAAGTTCGCTCATCATTTCTACGCTTAGTTGAATGGGATTCGTTACAATTTTTTCCATAAAAAATTTTACAACAAAAAAAACCATGGTTGAGATTATACAACAGATAATTGCAGACCATAAAATTGTATTCTCAAGACTCGATTTTATATGCTGCATATTTATTCCGACTTGAACATGTCCAATAGCTGTTGTATCTGATTGCCGCGCGTTTACAAGGGAATGGAAAAGTGCAACTGATCTTCCTTTATTATCTTTTATTTCTTCAATACCAGATTCGTACTGAGAATTGTAGGCTTTTACCAGTTCAAATTCTTGACCTGCGCCAACAATTTTTTTCAAATCTCCATCGTAAAAATATACCGACAATATTTCATCGTCTTGTGATTTAGCCGCTTCTATAGTTTTTTTAAGTTGTTCAACATCTCCCATAAGAATTCCAAGCCGTCCGTTAACTGCAATACTGGCAGCATTGGTTGTTCCTCTTTTATGAAATTCTTTTTTTGTCGTAGTTCCCATTATCAAATAGAACAAACCGCTTAATAAAACAGCAACAATTAAAATAATTGCTACAATTGGTATTAAAAATTTGGTTGTTAATTTCATTGCTAATACACTCGCTTTCATTGTGCCAAAAATGATATTTTTAAATCTGGGTCGTTCGGAACAGAGCCATTAAATAACAAAATTAATTTCTTATTTATGTGGGCGACAATTTTTCCATCTTCAATTACAATAGAGCATAGTGCGCCCGAACCAACCATAGCTGGCGTAGGAACGCTTAATCCGACTTTATCTACTACGCTGTTCTCTTTAAAAAATTCATATCCATTTTCTAACAACATCGTATCGTCTGATTTGGGAATGTCGAGAACTTGTATTTTTTGTTCTTTTACCATTTTTTTATAGATAGAGGAGGCGTCTCTTAAATTTTGGGGAACCCCGATTACTATTTTTATACCCATTGCCATACCTGCGCGCGTAAAATTTTGAATTTCACTTTCTGAAATTGAACTCCCTATCACTCCCACAGTTTTGAGGTCGGGAATTAGAGTCTTTAGTACAAATATTTTTTGTTGAAATGTAATTTTTGACTGCGCATGAATAGTTTGGAAGGTAAAAAACAGTACGAAACAAACGGTAAAAACTAATCTTACTGCTTTATCATTCTCCTTATTCATTATTATTCTCCTTCAGAGTAATATTTTAAAACTAAATTTATCTATGATGTGCAAGCAAGCCGTTTTCTTTCGCCGTAATTCTCGCCTTTTCTTCTTTTCGCATCGGCGGTCTCTGGTGTTGGTAACTTCCACTTTCTGAGGTGAGTTTAAAATTGCCGACAAGCATCTGTAAATTTTTCGTCAGATTATTTAAGTCCTCAGCAGT
>CAYXEE010000323.1:0-3394 GCA_964463935.1 uncultured Chitinophagaceae bacterium
CTCGGCAATTCGCGTCGGCGGTACTGTTGTAATAATGTGCGAAGGCGAATTAGAAATTTGATAATCCGAATAGCGAACTGTTCGCATTTTTCGATTCTGTTACATCTTACGTAAAAAATACGGAAACATTTTTCTCCACGCGCGCCGGTTATGCGACTTATCGCGAACCCCGCCATAGATGAATCTCTCGATGCGCGTTTTTCCTTTTGTATTGTTGCTGCGTATTGTAGATTACAGTTGAATATAAGAATGAAAATGAATCCGTAAATAATTTTTTTAGAATGGGGAGGATATATGAAAATTTCTACAAAATTTTTTATCGGAACGCTGATAATAAATGTTATTCTTTCATTTATTTCGGCTTGGACTTCAATGCGGGAATTACGGCTGGTGGATATAGTTACTTTTTATGGAACAGCATTTGGCGCAGGCGCGTCCGTTGCTGCGGCAATTTTCAGTGTGCGTAGAAAAAAAATTAACGAGGAAGAAAATAAAAAGAAAACAATTACGGAATAATATATTCGTTGCTCTTTAGTTCTATTTCTTCTGTTTTTGTTTTGGTAGAATAATACAATATTACCCGCGCTTTTCTGTTTTTTGCAACGGCAGGAACTTGAATGGTTGTATTTTCTTTCGTCGTAAGTTCTATTTGTTCTGCCCCCGTTGCGCACCAATCCAAAACAACCGTAACCCAGCCCGTATCGGTCAGCATTTCTACTCTTTTAAGCGGAGAACATTTTGAATATCCAAGATAAAAAATGGATTCATCCGTATTGTTAACAAGCAGAAGCGTAGAAGTAAATTCGGAAGATTCAATGTATGTTAACGAAACCGAATCTCCCGGCAACGGCGTAGTAATAGAATCCGAGCAGTTAAAAAATATAATTGGCAGAAGAATAAAAAAATATTTTTTCATACCGTAATCCTTTAAATAAATTACAACGCTCCAAGCGCAGCATTATAAAATTCTTCTAGTTCATTTTCATTTGAAATAGAAATTTTCAAATCGCGAAGCAATCCGTCGCTTAATCCGTAAATCCATCCGTGAACTGCAATTTGCTGCCCGCGCCGCCACGCATCCAGCACGATGGGAGATTGGCAGACATTTTTTACTTGTTCAATAACATTTAGCTCGCATAATTTATCGGTGCGTTTTTCCTCAGTCTGTAATGAATCTACAATCTGTTTGTGCTGCGAATATACATCTTTAATGTTTCGCAGCCAATTATCAATTAAGCCGAAACTGGCGTTTTGCAATGCGGCGCGCACGCCGCCGCAGCCGTAATGTCCGCAGACAATAATATGTTTTACGTTCAACACATCTACGGCATATTGAATTACCGACAAACAATTTAAATCCGTGTGAACAACAACATTGGCAACATTGCGATGCACAAATATTTTTCCCGGAAGAAGATCAACAATTTCATTTGCGGGAACGCGGCTGTCCGAACAGCCGATCCACAAATATTCCGGCGATTGCTGCAGCGAAAGTTTTTTTGAAAAATTCCGGATCGTTTGCCGTAATTTTTTGCGCCCATCGTTTGTTTTTATCAAATAAAGATTCTAAGAAACGCATAAAAAATTATCTCCTTTGTATTATTGCTTTTTCATATAGTTCAACATATAATTTTGCAGAATGTTCCCACGAAAAATCATCTCTCATTCCGTTAAGTTGAATTGTGCGCCATTCATCTTTTAAATGGAATGAATCAATCGCGCGCATTACAGCATGCGTTAAGGCGTACGGCGTTGCATCGCTAAATGAAAATCCATTTCCCGTATATTGATTTGTTGCGGCGTATTCGTGCCAGTCGCGCACGGTATCGGCGAGTCCGCCGGTTTTTCGTACAATAGGAACAGCGCCGTAACGAAGCGAATACATTTGATTTAATCCGCACGGCTCGTAATGAGACGGCATAAGAAACATATCGGCGCCGGCTTCTATTAAATGCGCCAAATCGTTATTGAATCCGATATAACACCAGCACTTGTGCGGAAGCGCTGCGCTCATTGCTTGAAAAAGCGATTCGAATCTCCATTCGCCGCTGCCGAGAATTACCCATTGCGCGTCAAGTTCTAATAAATCGTGAATTGCTTCGGCAATAATATCGAAACCTTTTTGCGCCGCGAGGCGTGAAATAATTCCGATTACCGGTTTTTTTTCATCAAAGGGAATTGTAGTTTTCTCAAGAAGAAATTTTTTGTTGAGAAGTTTTCCGTCAAGATTTTTTGAAGAATAATTGTGCGGAATGTGAACATCGCGTTCAGGATTCCAAACATCAACATCAATTCCATTCAGAACGCCGAACAAATCTTTTTGTCGCAGTCGCAGTATTTCCTGCATGCCTTCGCCGTACGCATCGGTAAGAATTTCGCGCGCATACGTATTGCTTACAGCGCTGATTATTTCGGAAACAAGAATTCCCGCTTTTAAAAAATTTGCATCGCCGTTATGATTCAAAATGCCGCCGGCAATTCCATGTTCTTTTCTAATTTCTGCGCGATGAATTGTTTCTAATGAAAATCTTCCTTGGTATCCGATGTTATGAATGGAAAAAAGAAATGCTGTATTTTCAAACATTTTATCCCAGCTGTAATTTTCTTTTACAAGCAGAGGCATCAATCCGGTCTGCCAATCGTTGCAGTGAATTATATCGGGCGTCCATTGAAGCCGCTGGAGCGTTTCAATAACCGCTTTTTGAAAAAGAATAAATCGTTCGTCTTCATCCCAATCGTTTGTATAAATTTTTCCGCGATAAAAAAATTCACGGCAGTCTATAAAATATACATCAACATTTGAACCGGGAAGCTTTGCCGTATGTAAATATACAGAGCGCGGGTATCCTCCGACTCGGACTTTCATTTCGCCGATTTCGCTGATGTACCGCAGATGGAATTTTTTTTCATCAATTGAATCGTACTTCGGAATAAATATTTTTACTTCAACGCCAAGCCGCTGAAGATATTTCGGCAATGCGCCGACAACATCGGCAAGACCGCCGGTTTTTGCAAACGGCGCACATTCGGAAGAAACGATTGCGGTTTTCATAAGTTTTTCAACATAGTATAACAAATGTAACGATATTTACAATAAAAAAAATGTTTGACATTTATCCACTGCTTTGCTATACTTTTCATGTATTCAAACAAAATCCCTAACAATTTATATAAGGAGTCTGCCATGAAGTTCAACTCTGTAAGCCTGCTTATTCTTGTTGTAACAGTATCTGTTTTTTCTGGTAATATACAAGATAAATCGAAGCAAAAACCAGAAAATGCTGTTGCTACGTACGAAACACAGCTTTCAAAAATCAGTAACCATGAGTTTTATATAAGTAACTGAAGTTACGCAAACCGTGGAATTTGTAGATTCCACAAGAAATTTTTAGGA
>CAYXEE010000324.1:0-3392 GCA_964463935.1 uncultured Chitinophagaceae bacterium
GCGCTTTCGTGGCTCGCCGGCTCGCGCATTATTGAATTGAAAACAGTGCAAATAAAAGATCAACTTGAACTTTCGCGTCCATGCATTGATATGGCTACCGTTGGCTACAATACAGAATGGTCGCAAGAACTTCGTCTTGAAGAATCTGCGCGCGAGTATGTAAAAGCAAGAATGATAATTGAGATTTTACAAAATACGTTTAACGGTTCACGTTTCATGTTTCATGAAAATAAAAAATCCGCCGTGAACCTTGAAACGATCTTCGACGTTAGCGTCGGTTACGATCTTGCAGGAATTCAATCGCCGCAGATTTGCAATTGGTTGAACACGATGAAAGACGCTTCATCGCTTGTAGAAGAATTGCGAAAAGAAATTCCGGAAGAGTTTAAACATTTTCGAGATTTTCCGTTTACTACAAAAATTTCTGACAGTATTACGCTTTCAACATTTCACGGAACTCCGGCAAACGAAATAGAAAAAATTTCAGAATTTTTGCTGTGCGAAATGGAATTTCATGTTGTGGTGAAAATGAATCCGCCGATGCTTGGAAAAGAGCGGCTGGAATTTCTTTTGCACGAAAAACTCGGCTACAAGAATGTTGAAGTAAATCCCAAAGCGTATGAAGTAAATATTCCGTTTTTGGATGCAGTCGCAATGATTCGCAGATTAGAAAAAATTGCTTCAAAAAACGGCAGAACAGTTGGAGTGAAATTTGGAAATACGCTGGAAGCGGTGAACAATGGAACTTTCTTAAAAGATAAAGTTCAATATTTATCGGGACAGCCGCTGCACATTTTGCATCTTGCGTTGGTCAATGATTGGCGCAAAGAATTTGGCGGAGAATTTCCGGTTTCTTTTTCTGCAGGCGTTGATGCAAATAATTTCGCCGACTGTGTTGCCATTGGACTTATTCCTGTTACAACTTGCACAGATTTGCTGCGTCCCGGTGGTTATGGAAGATTGCCGCAATATCTTTTGAATTTAGAAAAGCGAATGAAAGAAGTTGGCGCAAAAACAATTGAAAAATTTATTACAAAGTCTGTTTCAGGGTTCATGGTTCAAGATACAAGCAGCAATAAACATGAAACCTTTAACTTGAAACAAGCGATTGAGCACAATACAGCTGTTGTATTTGAAAAGAGTTTACTGAACACGCGCTACCATTTTTCAAACAACTCCAAACCTCCGCGCAAAATCGGCTCTCATTTGCAGTTATTCGACTGTATCAATTGCGACAAATGTATTCCTGTCTGCCCGAATGACGCGAATTTTTATTTTGAGATTGAACCGTTTGATGTGCAATACGAAAATATTCAGATAGAAAATAATTCGTGGAAGAAAATTTCCGATGGAAATTTTTCAATTAAAGAAAAACATCAAATTGGAAATTTTGCAGATGCGTGTAATGATTGCGGCAATTGCGATGTTTTTTGTCCCGAAGACGGCGGACCGTATATTGAAAAGCCGAGATTTTTTGGTTCGCTCGAATCGTTTCACAAATGGAAAACACACAGCGGATTTTATTTTGAACGAAATAAACTTTTCGGACGATTCAACGAAAGCGAATTTGAATTAGAAGTAAACAAAGAAACAACAAAAACAATTTTTAAGAATCATGCTTTTGAAATTACGTTGAAGAACGAAACAAACGAAATAGAAAAAGTTAATGGAAAAAATTCTGCTACGATTGATATGCGCTATTATTTTTCTATGAAAGCGTTGTTGAACGGAATGATGAAAACAGAAAAAATTAATTTTGTAAACATATAATTATCACGCAAAGTCGCAAAGAAATAGTTTAATTCTTTGCGCCTTCGCGTCTTTGCGGTGAAAAAAACATGAAATTTAATTTAAACGGAAAAGAATTTGAAGCAATTCTCGACGATGAACTTTCGTTAATGGATGTGCTTCGCGAGCAGGCGGGACTTATTTCGCCGAAAAATGGCTGCGCGCCGCAAGGTTCGTGCGGCTGCTGCACGGTAATTGTTGATGGAAAAGCAGTTTCGTCGTGCGCCGTTCCTGCAAAAAATGTTGCCGGAAAAAATGTTATCACGCTTGAAGGATTGGATGCAAAGGAAAGAGATATTTTCGCAAAAGCATTTGTGTATTCCGCCGGAACGCAATGCGGATTCTGCACGCCGGGGATTGTAATGCGCGCGAAACATCTGATTGGAAAAAATCCGAATCCAAGCAGAGAAGAAATTGCTCAGTCGCTTAATAATCACATCTGCCGCTGCACCGGTTATGTAAAAATTATTGATGCGGTTGAACTTTCAGCAAAAGTACTGCAAGGCGCGCCAATGCCGCAGTTGGATTATTCAGGAAAAATCGGAACTTCGCTTCCCAAAATGGACGGCGAAAAATTTGCGATGGGCGAGCGTCCATACATTGATGATATTTCAATGCCGAATATGCTGCATTCTGCATTTTTGTTCTCGCCGCATCCGAGAATAAAAATAAACAAGATTGATTTTGCTGAAGCAGAAAAAAGCGACGGCGTTGTAAAAATTATTACCGCAAAAGATGTTCCCGGCAAACGCAAGCAAGGATTGATTTACAAAGATTGGGCGATGCTTCGAGCGGAAGGTGAAATTTCGCACTGCATCGGCGACATTCTTGCAATGGTTGTAGCGAGCGATGCGCGCAAAGCGAGAAAAGCCGCGGCAAAAATAAAATTGGATTACGAAATTCTTCCCGCAGTTTTCGATCCCGAAGAAGCATTGAAAGAAGATGCTCCGCAAGTTCATTCCGACCATAAAAATTTACTTTCAGCGTCAATCATAAAACGCGGCGATGTTGATAAAGCGCTTGCTGAATCTGCATTTGTTGAAACGCGCACATTTGAAACGCAAAGAATTGAACACGCATTTCTTGAGCCGGAAAGTTCTATTGCGTTTCCTAACGGAGAAATTCTTGAAGTATTAAGTCAAGGGCAAGGTGTGTTTGATGATAGAAAACAAATTGCATCGTTTTTAAATCTGCCGGAAGAAAAAGTAAAAGTTACGCTTATTACCAACGGCGGCGCGTTTGGCGGTAAAGAAGATTTAAGCATTCAAGCGCAGGTTGCGTTGGCGGCAAAAATTCTCGGCGTTCCTGTAAAAGCAACATTGTCGCGCGAAGAAAGTATTCGTCTTCATCCAAAACGGCATCCGATTAAAATGACGTACACAGTCGGCTGTGATGAAAATGGAAAACTTACAGCAGTCCGAGCGCGAATGATTGGCGATAAAGGCGCGTACGCTTCTGTTGGAACAAAAGTTTTGGAACGCGCTGCCGGACACGCATGCGGTCCATATAATATTTTGAATTCCGATGTTGAAGCACTGGCGGTGTATACAAATAATCTTCCGTGCGGTGCAATGCGCGGTTTTGGCGCAAATCAAGCAGCGTTT
>CAYXEE010000325.1:0-3391 GCA_964463935.1 uncultured Chitinophagaceae bacterium
ATTTATTGTACGTTTATTATTCGGCGTATAACCGTTTTGCAATGAAATTTCTGCGAATATATTATTTCAAAAAAAACTGAGTTCTGGATTTGCAACTAAGACAGTAATTTTGCGCGGTAAATAACTTACCGAAACATCTGAAAAATTGGTTGTTCATTGTCATTCTGAGCGAAGCGAAGAATCTCGTTCTTATTTTTGAGCCGAAAAGCGAGATTCCTCGTCGCTCCGCTCCTCGGAATGACATTGCTGGTAGATTTTTTAGATGTCTCTAACATTTAATATTGAGGAGGAATTATGAAACGGTTTGCAATTTCTTGCTATAATTAAAACTGAAAGTTACAAAGAAGTTAGAAAAATAGTATTAACAAAATAAACATTTTATTCGGAGTATAATTATGAAAAAAACTTTTGCTCTTGTTGTTGCTCTTGCGTTGTTTGTCGGAATTTCTTCCGCTCAAAAACTTCCCGGAAAATCTGCTGCTGCAGCCGGCGGCGGAGCCAGCGGCGTTGCTGCCGGCGGCGTTGGTATGACGTGGATTGACGGTCAGGCATATTATCTTGTAAATGTTGCGCCGGAAATTGCATTCGGAAAATTTGGCGCGGGGTTGGATTTAAATTTATATGTAAGCAGTAAAGATCAATCCATTCGCTGGCAGGAATACAGCGCGGACGTTTTATCCGTTACATTCGCTACGGAAACAAAGGAGATGAATTTTATATTCGTCTTGGAATGTTAGATTATGCGCGGCTTGGTCACGGATTTATTTTGTACAATTACAAAAACAGTCCAAGCACAGACAATCGTCATATTGGAACAGAACTTGACGTAGATTTTGGCAAGTGGGGATTGGAAACCGTGTACGGCGATGTTACAAATGCAAGCGTTCTCGGCGCTCGCGGATATGTTCGTCCGCTGCAATTTACTCCGCTTGCATCAATTCCTGTTATCGGCGGATTGGAAGTTGGCGCAGTGTATGCGGGCGATATGCGAAGTAATTCAAAAGATGTTGCTATTGATACAGCCGGCGGCGTTACAAAACAAAAAAATGACGGCGCAATTTCTGCTGTCGGACTTGATCTCGGTTTGCCTCTGCTACGTTTGCCGGTAATCAATTTGACGTATTATTTTGATTATGCTACAATTCTTAATTTCGGTCATGGATTTGCTACCGGTATAGAAGCAAATTCCTCGCTGTTTGGTCTTGTAAATTTATCCGCAAAATTTGAACGCCGCTTTGGTCAAACAGATCAATTTCTTCCAACGTATTTTGACGGCATTTACGAAATTGAACGGTATAAAATAGTAAAGAATGCCGCCAAACTCGATACGCTTGACAGTAAAGCCAAAAAATTATCAAACACAAAATCGCCCGGCTCCGGTTATTTCGGAAGTTTAATGGTTGATGTTCTCGGAACAATTCAGGTGGAAGGTTCGTACCAAAAATTAGATGCAGTTCCAAACAGCGGCATTCTTCATCTTGGAACAAGCACCGGAGACAAAATTCCGCTGATTCAGGCAAAGGCGGGATATGACCGTTTTAACATCGGCAGTAATTCCGATATATTCAAGAAACCGGATGAAAACTGTTTGCTCTACGCAGAACTCGGTTACAAACCGTATCCGTTTATGACGGTTTCTATGATGTACACGTGGACATTTGCTCCTGAAAAAGATAAAGATGGAAACGTTATCGGCTACCAGCCGCAAAAACGGGTAACGCCAAAAGTTGGCTTCTCATTCCCACTATAAAATTTTTTACGAAGCACAGGTGAAAACATCATCTGTGCATCGAACTATATTGTTATGAACGTATTAAATAACTTCGTTGTAAAAACTCTTCCCTACATTCCCAAGCCGATTATAGCGGCTGTTGCCAAACGATATATTGCAGGCGAAACTCTTTCCGATGCAGTGCAGACTGTAAAAAAACTAAATGCAGAAGGCGCGATGGCAACAGTGGATGTTTTAGGTGAAGATATTGTTACGCAGGATCAAGCGACCGAAAGTAAAAATCACAGCATTGAAGTTTTAAAAGCGATTGAAAAACATTCTCTACATTCTAATCTTTCCATTAAACTTACTTCGCTCGGATTAAAAATGGAAAAGCAATTTTGCATTTTTAATATTGATGAAATTGTTTCAACGGCAAAACGGCAGAATAATTTTGTGCGGATTGATATGGAAGATCATACCTGCACGGATGGAACGCTGGAAATGTACCGTTTAATGCGCGACCGTTATCAAAATGTCGGTATTGTTATTCAAGCGTATCTTCACAGAAGCGAAGAAGATATTAAAAAACTCGCAAGTGAAAAAGCAAATGTTCGATTGTGCAAAGGAATTTACAACGAACCGCCTCACGTTGCAATAAAAGATCGTATTGGTATTCAGCAAAATTATCTTAAATTACTGCGTATTCTGCTGGAAGCCGGCTGTTACGTCGGTATTGCTACGCACGACGATGCGCTGATTGACGGCGCAAAAAAAATTATTTCCGAACTTGAAATTCCGAAAGAGAAATACGAATTTCAAATGCTTCTCGGCGTGCGCGATGAAAAACGAAAACAGCTTCTTGCGGAAGGATTTCGTTTGCGCGTCTATGTTCCATTCGGTAAAGATTGGTACGGATATTCGGTGAGACGATTAAAAGAAAATCCGCAAATGGCAGGGCATGTGTTTAAGGCAATCTTTGGAATCGGGCAATAAAAAAGAAACCGCGGATTACACAGAAAAGAAGCCGATTAACGCCGAAAAAATATGATCTGTGAAAATCAGTATTGTTTCAGTGTAATCAGCGGTCAAAGTTTTTAAATTCGACTTAAATTAACCATTCGTAAAAACCAAATAAGGAGAATCTTATGGCAGATGTACAATCGGGCGGCGGAAAAAAATATGTTCCGTACGTTCCAGCACAAACCGACATGAAAGAATTTACGGTTCGGGCGCTTATTATCGGTCTTGTAATGTCCGTAATTCTTGGAGCCGCTAACGCATATCTCGGCTTGAAAGCCGGTATGACGATTGCCGCTACATATCCGGCGGCGGTAATTGGTATGGCATTGCTCCGAATTTTCAAAGGAACAGTTCTTGAAGAAAACATGGCTCGTACCGTCGGTTCAATCGGCGAATCAGTTGCGGCGGGAGCAATTTTCACAATTCCGGCGTTTCTTATTTCCGGCGTGTGGCAAGATCTTTCCAGCCACTATTTTGAAGCAACCGCAATAATGATGGTTGGCGGAATTATCGGCGTATTGTTTGTTACGCTTCTTCGCCGCGTTATGGTTGAAGATGTTGAACTTCCATTTCCTGAATCTGTTGCGGCTGGAGAAATTCACAAAGCCGGACAGCGCGGCGGAAGCGGCGCAGTCTATCTTATGATTGCCGGCGGAG
>CAYXEE010000326.1:0-3365 GCA_964463935.1 uncultured Chitinophagaceae bacterium
GCCCATTTTGCGTGTTTTAGATTTAGCAACAACCGTTGCAAAGACAGATACAACGGTAATGATTCGCGGCGAAAGCGGAACAGGAAAAGAATTGATTGCTCGCACAATTCACGCAAACAGCACGCGCAGATATTTTCCGATTATTGCCGTTAACTGCGGCGCAGTTCCGGAAACATTATTGGAAAGCGAACTCTTCGGACACGAACGCGGCGCGTTTACCAGCGCGCAATACCGCCGCAAAGGAAAATTTGAAATGGCGGACGGCGGCACAATTTTTCTCGATGAAATCGGCACCATCAGCCATAAAATGCAGGTCGAACTTCTTCGCGTAATTGAAACAAAACAATTCACGCGAGTCGGCGGCAACGAATCCATTCACAGCGATTTTAGAATTGTTGCGGCAACAAATAGAAATCTTGAAGCCGCAATTAAAGACGGATCGTTCCGCGAAGATTTGTATTACCGATTAAATGTTTTCAGCATTTCCGTACCGCCGCTTCGCGAACGAAAAATGGATATTCCGATTCTTTCGCAATTCTTTGTTAAAAAATATGCCGCCGCAATGAATAAAACAGTCTCCGAAATTTCTCCCGATGCTATGGATTTCTTAATGCGCTACGATTGGCCCGGAAACGTGCGCGAATTGGAAAATGTAATTGAACGCGCAATGGTTCTTGCTGTTGCGCCGGCAATTCGCCCGAATGATTTGCCCTTTCAGAATTTTGGCGCGCCCGCGCCGCCGAATGATAAGACGCTGGAATCTATTGAACGCAGGCATATCGAGTTGATGCTTCACGAAACAAAATGGAATATTTCTCGCACCGCAGAAATTTTAGATATTGACCGCGTTACGCTGTATAACAAAATTGCAAAATACGGATTTAAAAAACCGTAATGTATGAGGACGATAAAACTGATTCCTATTTTGCCGGTCAATCTTGGAGTTATTGAGAATCTAAAAGAGCCGCTGGAAAAACAATATTCTGCCCGTATAGAAATTGACGAAAAAAATATTTTAAAAGCGGAAACAGCGTTTAATCCTTCGCGCGCGCAGTATAATTCGTCTCTGCTGCTCTCGAGTTTGCTGTCTATCGGCGAAAATTTTAATGGAAAAATTCTCGGCGTAACTTCGGTAGATTTGTTTATTCCGGTTCTTACGTATGTTTTTGGAGAGGCGCAATTAGGCGGAACTGTTTCAATAATGTCCACTTTTCGTCTTTCGGAAACATTATACGGTCTGCCGGAAAATAATGAACTCTTAACCGAAAGAGCAATAAAAGAAGCAATTCACGAACTCGGGCATACATTCGGGCTATTACATTGCAAAAATTACGAATGCGCAATGCACTCATCAACTTCGATTGAAGAAGTTGACTTGAAAGGGAAGAAATTATGCGGCGATTGTTTGGGAAAAATTTCCATGTGATATAAAACAAGATATAAAAAAAGTTTTTGTCATTTACTGAAGTTACGCAAAATGATGTTTAAGGACTCAAAACCTGAATCCCGTCATTCCCGCGAAGGCGGGAATCTATGAATTTGAACTGATTTCAATGTACGGATGCCCGACTAAAGCATTCGGGCATGACGTTTTTCTTGTTTTGCGTAACTTCAGTCATTTATATAAATTCTTTGCAATTTATTACAGAAAATAAATCACATGAATCACCTGCGTAATATAAAACCAGCGTTTGATTCAACGAAGAAAACCTTCGCGACGCATAATTCTATGCCGTTTCGGAGGTTTTGCATTTTAAATACGTTCCTTTCACAAACATTACTGGGGGTAGTTATGAAACATGCTTTACTTTTTTTATTTCTTCTTTTTACGGCAGCGGCAAACGGACAGCTTACCGTTGTTTCCACAATTCCTGTCAATAATGCAAAAAATGTTCCGCTCACTTCGCAATTGAGCATTACATTTAGCGCAGCAATAGATACTGCGCTCTTTAAGAACAAAGCTGAAGAATGGGGTTTTAGTACAATTGACAGCGCTTCAAACTTTTCTTTTTCTGCTGATGCTAAAACTGTTTCCGTAACAATGCATCTACGGGCAAGCTCTTCATATTTTCTCGCATTGGTTTATGTAAAAGCGAAAGATGGCGCTGCGCTTTCTTCACCATTTGTAATGTACTTTACTACGGCTTCTACTTTCCCGCCGTATTCCGTCAGCGGAACAGTCTATCCAGGCAACACTGGCGTTTCGCCGCAAAATTCTATTGTCGGATTATCTAAAACATCGATAAATGAACAAGAACCAGTTTTTGTCGGCTGGACAAATGTAAATTCCGACGGATCGTTTTCGGTTCCAAATCTGGCTAACGGAGTGTATTGGCCCATTGCTGCAAAAGACGCAAATAACGACGGCTCTATTGATCCTAGTAACGGAATTGATGTTGTTGCGTTTGGAGATTCGGTCGTTGTTAATAATGCATCGGTAACAAATTACAATCTTACATTTAAAACATTTAAGCCGTATTATTTTTCAGAAGCATTTCCGATTGCCGACAGTCTTGCAAAAAAATTACCCGCTGATAGAGCGTTAAAATCCGTACAAGGATACAGAGGAGATTCATTGGGACGCTTTAGCGAATGGGAATTTATTTATCTCTACAATAATAATACCAAAGCAGAAGGGATAAATGTAAGTTCATTCGATTCTAAGTTTGACCAAATTACGGATTGGGGATATTTGTTTTCATTACAACAAAAACAAACTCTTGCAAATCCACAGCTGGCAGTCTCAAGCGGAATTGTTTTAAACAATGTTGAAAGCGGAGGAGGAAAATCATTCCGCCAGCAGCCACTTCCGGATTCGATGAAATTGAGAATTGATGCGGCGCTCGGCGATTTGAATTACAGCAACTATTGGAGATTGAATCCGACACCGGGCGTATTTTATTGGGGCGTAACATACAGTATCGGCGTAGAAAAACCGCAGCAGTGGTTTGAATACAAATTAAGACAATTTCTCTGTAATTTTTCTACAGGCGCAGTTATCAGTTCTATTACAGTTGGAGTTCAAAAAGAAAACGACAGAATCCCAATTTCTTTGGCGTTGCAGCAAAACTTTCCAAATCCATTTAATCCAGTAACAACAATTTCCTTCTCTATTCCGCAAAATTTATCTGGATTTAATACAACGTTAACAATTTATGATGGATTAGGAAGAGAAATTCAAACAATTGTAAATGAAACCAAAGAAGCTGGAGTTTATTCTGTACAATGGAATGGCGAGCATTATTCTTCCGGTTTATATTTTGCCGTGTTACGCTGCGGAACATTTTCGCAGACAATTAAAATGCAATTATTGAAATAGTGCCAAATGGCACCTCAAAAAAGATTAGTTTAGGACTAATCAAGGA
>CAYXEE010000327.1:0-3336 GCA_964463935.1 uncultured Chitinophagaceae bacterium
ATAGCGAGGGAAGTTTGAAATAGGAACTGCGCCGTCTTCTACAATGGATGCTTTTTTGCGAATAGTATCTAATTGATTAAGTTTCATTGAAACTTGTTCGCGCAAACGCCAAACGGATTCCCGTTCAAGGTCGGTATCTAAAATTTTGGACCCAGTAATAAGATTTTTTTCGGTAAGAGCCTTAACCAAATTTTTAATTACAAGTTCTATTTCTTTTTTTTCGTTTCCGTCAAATTCAACAAAAAGCATAGATTGAAAATCCGGCGCTATGAATTCATCAGTTTCTGCGCTCATTCCCTTGCCGTATTCCGTATATGATTTATCGAGCAGTTCAACGGATATCGGATTAAAGCGCAAAGATTCTACCGTTGCGGCGCCTGTTTTTTCATACGTTTCACAATACAACACAACGGATGAGAGGTGTTTGGGAATTGAAACGGTATTTAGTTTTGCTTCAACAATTATTCCAAGCGTTCCTTCGGAGCCGCAAAAAAGTTTTATCGGATCAAAATAATTTTCTGAAACTGAATCAAAAATATTGTAACCGCTTGAATTCTTTTCAACATGAAGTTTTTTTTTGCCGATAACCGGAAGATTATTCTTTAGCAGTCGTTCCGCATTTGAAAATATTTTTTCTGTATTTTCGTTTATCGGAAAAAAATTAGAATGAGTCAGCGTTACAATTTCTCCATTGGAAAGAACGACTCTCATTTCTTCTATATGATCTTTTGTTGCTCCAAATTTTACTCCGTGAGGTCCGGCGGCATTGGTTGCAATATTTCCGCCAATGGTGCAGGACTCGAAACTTTGCGCATCTATGGGATATTGTATTCCGAGTGTGGAAAGAAAATTATGAATTGTGTTTAACACACACCCGGCTTGAACGGTAAGAATATTATTTTCGGAATTAAAGTTTAAAATAGAATTTAAGTATTTTGAAAGATCAAGAATAATTCCCATTCCAATTGCCTGACCGACAAGACCGGTGCCGCCCCCGCGCGGAATAATTGCGATTTCATTTTCATTGCAAAAACGAACGGCTTCTTGTATATCTTGAATGGATTTTGGAAATACAACAGCCAGCGGCTGTATTTTGTAGATGCAAAGAAGAGAACTGTATTTCTCTCGCGTATCCGCATCAAACAATACATCTCCGCTGATTTTGTTTTGTAATATTTCACCAAAATATTTTTCTGTCGGAATCATATATGAAGATACAAAAAAGTGGATTGAGAATGAAGATTTGAAATTATTTTACTTTATTCCAATGGAATTGTTCTGCCGATTTCTGCAACAAATACTTTTGTTTTAGGGAAACGAGATAAGATTGTATGTCCCATCCAATCAATCGCATCTGAATCGCCGTGTACTAAAATAACATTATCGGGAGCAAGAGTTTCTACAATCTCCAGCAGCCCGTTTCGATTATTGTGCGCAGAAAAACGAAATTTTTCTATGGCACATTTCACAATCTGCGGTTCAGAAAATTCTGTCAATTGAATTGTATCATTCTGATTTGCATTTTGAATTTTAAACCCCGGCGAATCAGGGTCCATATATCCAACAGTAAAAATTGCGTTCTTGCGATATTGAAGCCATCGTTGCGCCAATTTAAAAGAAAGCGTTCCCTCAACAACCATACCGCTGGAAGCAAGAATGATGGCGGGTTTTTTCGCAAGTTCTTCCATTTGTTCAACTTCATATAAATCTTTTTGCGGAATATCAGAAAATAAAAGTTCGGTCTCGTTATACGGAACAACATAACGATTTTTATCGTACACTCGGCATAATTTTTTTCCTAAGCCGCCTGTATAAATATCTGCGGTAGAAAGTTTTCCGCTTTGCATTAAATTCCAGATCATAGCCAACATTTCCTGCAATTTTCCCAAAGCAAAAACAGGAATTAAAATTGCGCCGCCGGATTCGAGAACCTTGTTTGCGAGCAAAGCAAATCGCCGCATTTCTTCATTGCGCGAAGGAAGCGTTTGTGGATCGGTAGAACCCATTGTGCATTCTGTAATCAGCGTGTTTACTTTGTGCTTTGGAAGCGAAGCGCCGGGAAATACAAATTGTTTTTCAATACAAATATCTCCGGTAAAAAAAAGGGAATGATTTTTATTTTTTAATAAAATCCCCGATGAACCGAGAATATGTCCTGCATCGTAAAATTTTATTTCCACAGAATCATTTGTGTTGTGCCTGTATCCCTGAACAGTAAATTGTTCGCCGTAATTTTTCCATTCGATGCTTTGAATAAGCAAATCAATTTCATTATGCGTGTATGCTCGAAGCGATGTAGAATCTTTTAGTTGTTCTTCAAGAATTCTGACGGTGTTGTGCAGCGTTAATTCTGCAATTGCGCGAGTTTGCGATGTAGCAATAAGACGAATATACGGATGCTTTTGAACGAGATAAGGAAGGGAATCAATATGATCTTGATGAGCGTGAGAAATAATTCCTACATCAACAGGTAAATCTTTTATTAAGTCAAAATTCGGGAGCGATTCTACGCCCGTTTTGTGCGGGTGTGTCCCGCTGTCGAGAATAATTCCCGTACCGTCGATGTTTAAATAATAACACGATGCGCCGATTTCATTTGCGCCGCCAAGAGGTAAAAAAGAAAACATTATTTCTGAGTTCTATTCAAGAAACGATTTATGAATTTTTCAAATGATTCTTTTGATTGTTCGCCGACAATATAATCTGCATTCGATCCGTCTTTATCAAAAAGAATTGATGTAGGTATTGAGCCGGTAAAATACGGATCAAGTAATTTAAATAAAGAATCTTGCGATTGAATATCGGCGATAAAAACTTTGAAATACACTTTTTGTTCAATCACAAACGGCTGTACTTTTAAATCTTTATCTTCAATATCATCTAAACTTACAGCAACAAAATCAATCTTGCCGCCGTATTTTTTTTCTGCCTCGCTTAAATGCGGAAATTCTTCTACGCATGGCTTGCACCACGCAGCCCAAAGATTAAGAAAAAGCGGTTTGCCATTTCGTTCTTTAATCAATTTTTGCAAACCGCTTACAGTTATCGGTTCAACTATTGCAGTCGGTTTTTTTGCGCTGCAGGAGAATAAGAATAATGCTCCGAAAAGAAACAAGTATTTCACTTGGTTACTCTTTTAATGGTGCAACCGACGGCTTTTGTTTCTTTTACCGAAATATTTTTACCGGCAAGAATTTCATCCAACGCGTTTTGTAAATCGTTCGTTGTAATTTTTGATTCTTTTGCGGAATCATCAATTCTGCCATGATAGAGAACTTCCAGCGTTATTGGATGTAAGACAAAAATTTCCGGCGTGCGTTCTGCGGAAAATTTGTC
>CAYXEE010000328.1:0-2568 GCA_964463935.1 uncultured Chitinophagaceae bacterium
ACCTTAATTTTTTGTGCCGAGTCGAAGCATTTTTTTATTTTGCGTAACTTCAGTAAAGTACGTCAAATTTGCATAAAGAGGAAATAAATTATTTTCAAAAATTATTCTAAAAATCGCCTGTTTTCTTGATTTTCTTGCTCATTCATCATACCTTAAACAAAAATTTTTTGAATACTAATTTAGAACTATTATGGAACAACAAGCAGAACGCCTTTCTCGATTATCAGTACAAGCATTAGATGAAATTCTTGGCGTACCGTTTACGATTTTGGATGATGGATTTATCCGCGTAGTAGATTATATGGGGTCAGATGAAGCGATTGTGCAAGCGGCGCGCGTTTCGTACGGGGCGGGAACAAAAAAAGTAAGCGAGGATCGCGGTCTTATTCGCTATTTATTGCGTCATCAGCATACGACTCCGTTTGAAATGTGCGAAATAAAATTCCATCTTCGCGTGCCGATGGATTGCTGGCGGCAGTGGATTAGACATCGCACGGCAAATGTTAATGAATATTCTACGCGATATTCTCTTGCTATTGATGCGTCTCAGCAAACACCGGCGGAAGAATGGCGCATGCAGTCAAAAGATAACAAACAGGGGAGCGAAGGTTTTTTTGATATTGAAAAAGGAAAATTATTTTCTGCCCAAGAATTAGAATTGCAAAATTTTTCGCGCCGAGTGTACGAAGATCGAGTACAGGCAGGAATGGCGCGCGAACAAGCGCGTAAAGATTTACTGCTTTCTACATATACCGAAGCATATTGGAAAATTGATTTACATAATTTGTTTCATTTTCTTTGGCTGCGAATGGATTCTCATGCGCAGTATGAAATTCGTAGTTATGCAAAAACTATCGGCGAACAGATTGTTGCAAAATGGGTTCCATTTGCTTGGGAAGCATTCTTAGATTACAAAGTACATTCTTCTGCGTTATCAAAAATTGAGATTGAAATACTTCAGGCATTGAATACAAAAGGAAAAGAAGCGGCGATTGAAACAGCCCGCCAATACAAATTACTTCCGCTCGAAGGGCAAGAAATAAAACGCAGCCGCGAGCGCGATGATATTGAAGCAAAATTCAATTCTCTTGGTATTCCTATTCCGTGGCAGCTATAAATGAAATTATCAATTATTGCCGCGTTAACGCAAAATCGCGTGATTGGAAAAAACGGCGCAGTTCCTTGGGATTTGCCGGAAGATATTCGCCGTTTTAAAAATCTTACTTTCGGTTATCCTGTTCTTATGGGAAGAAAAACATACGAAACGCTTTCCGAACCGCTTATCGGAAGAAGAAACATCGTTATTACATCAAAAAAAAATTCAGATGTTGAAACTTTTTCTTCTATTGATTCCGCGCTGAAAGAATTGCAGAATCAAGAACGTGTTTGGATAATCGGCGGCGGGAAAATTTTTGAGCAAATGCTGATGCTCGCCGATGAATGGAAGTTAACGCACGTAAAAAAAGAAACGGAGGGGGATACATTTTTCCCTCCGTATGAACATTTAATTGGTTCTGCATACAAACTTGTGTTTGAAGAAAAACACAACGACTTTGTTTTCCGAGATTACGAAAAGCGGTGATCAACTCTGAGGAATAATCGGCAGTTCAATAATAAATTTTGTCCCTATTCCTTGAACGCTTTCCACAATACTTTTTCCGTTGTGCATATCAATAATTTTCTTCACAATTGCTAATCCTAATCCGGTAGAAACTTCGCCGCCTGTCGGCTGAGCGGAAAGCCGTTTAAATTGCTTAAACAAATGTGTTTTATCTTCTTCTGTAAATCCGGGACCTTGGTCTTTAACAATTATGCGAACGATAGATTCATTTTTTTCTACAAATACGTTCACTTCCGTGCCGGGCTGCGAAAATTTACTTGCGTTATTAATAATATTATCAATCGCTTCATTTAACCAGCGTTCATCGGCAAGAACAGTACATTCTTCGGTAAAGCGCGCTTCAAAATTTATCGTTTGATTTTTTTTCTGCATCAATATTCTGTTTCTCATCGTAACTAATTCTACAAGCGAAACAACATCTAATGCTGTTGAAGTAAATAACAATTGCCCCTGCTCTAATGCGGCAGAACTAAGCGTGTCGTCAATCAATTTCAGCATATATAATGTTGTTTGTTCAAGCAGCGGCGCAAATTCGTTTATTGATGAATTTTTCTCGACTTGTTCTTTCATCGCGTCCGTGTAATTTTTCAAACTGACGACTTTGTTTTTTAAGTCGTGAGAAAGAATTCCTAGCAAATCGCTCTTTTCTTTATTTGCTTTATCTAAACGAGTATTTGTATTTGCTAATTCTATACGGGCATTTTCTGTTTCTGTTAAAGCTTGTTCAATATGTTCTTTTGCTTGACGCAAATCTTTTGTTCGCTCTTCAACAAGCAATGTTAAATGTTTTGCTCTATTACGAATTTGTGTCGCGCGAATTGCATATGCTCCCGCTCCCAAAAAAATTAAACACATTGCTGCAAAAAAATAAAACGGCTTTGTTTCAAAAAAGTGAGGCGTTATGATAATTGAAGTGCGAACATCAATATCGCTCCACACCCCTTCTT
>CAYXEE010000328.1:2598-3333 GCA_964463935.1 uncultured Chitinophagaceae bacterium
AGGAAGATTTGTGTAATACGCAACTCTGCGAGATTCTGCATCAATCCAATCAGGGTCAAAACCTTCTAATTTATAGCGGAATCGAATGCGTTCCGGCGCAATAAAACTTAACGCTGCATAATGAAATTCAATTGAACGCGTTCCCGGTTGTATTGTTAATGTTGAATCGGGATACAGTATTTCGCCGTCAACTTTTATTTCTTCCAGCTGCAGCGGCGGAAGAACTTTGCTGAGAGCAACGCGATTTGGGTTTACAACCGCTACGCCGCCGACCGTAGCAAACCACAGCCGTCCATCTTTTGATTTCATTACGCAGGGCTGCGAAACGCCGCTCATTTCTGAATTCTTTAATCCATCAATTCGGTCAAAATCTACGCGTGAAAGTTTTTTAATTCTTTTATCAAGCAGTCCCGTAAAGTCAGTCTTTGGAATACGAGAAATTCCTTGATTTCCGCCAATCCATAAATATCCATTATCATCTTCAATAATCATCAATGCAACATCTTCGCGCAAACCATCTTTTGTTGAGAATGATTGAATTTCTCCGTTTCTGATTCTAACAATTCCGCCGCCGTTTGTTCCTGCCCACAATGTTCCTTCTTTATCAACAAAGAGTGTCATTACAAAATCATTCGGCAATCCGTTTTTTGTGTCAAGAATTTGAATTTTATTATGTGTAATTTTATTTATTCCTCCGCCGTATGTTGCAACCCACATTGTGTTATTTCCGGTTTT
>CAYXEE010000329.1:0-2952 GCA_964463935.1 uncultured Chitinophagaceae bacterium
AACAAAGGATTTGCTCAGGATGACCTTAATTTTTTGTGCCGAGTCGAAGCATTTTTTTATTTTGCGTAACTTCAGTTAAAATCCCGAAATACTTTTTGTCCAATGGCTTGCTTGTCCGGCATAAACAATAACAAATCGCAAAATTAAACCGCCCGCAATTACCATAAGCGGCGCAATAATTGTGTGTTGAATTTTATGGTTTACAGCTAAAAGCTGAATAATCAACGGAATAATAATTCCGATGATAATAACAAATGTCCAAAACACAGGAGCGTATGCGCCGGAAAGTAAAAGCTGCGCCGCCTGCTGATGAACAAGTGTTGACGAAATCATTCCGACAAAAAAGAGGACAAACAACAGCAGTTCAAAAATTAAAAATCCGTTATCCGCTTTTGCTAAAAACTCGCGTTCTATTTTATCGGTGGAAATTAAATGAACAAGCGCAGAAGCGGAGGAAAGCCCTGAAGTCAAAAATAAAATCCACAACATTGAACTATTCCATAACGGTCGCGCGCCGAGCGAACTCAGCAGCACTCCTGTGTACATTCCAAGCAATGCTCCGATGATCATGTTAAGCGCGCCGATATTTTTAATGAGAAATGGATGTTCATTAATTTTTGCTGAAAGTTTGTCGAAGGGAGGAATGATTCCTTGAAACGATTTTGGAATACTGACAAGAGAATTAAGCCAGAGTGTTGGATAGACCAAAATTAAAATCCACGCGCCCCACGACATTGGCGAGGCTATTTGAAAAGTGAGATACATTCTCCAAACAAATAATTTATGTTCGAGATCGAGAAACAAAGCAACCATGCCGGCGCTTAATGCAATCAAACTCAAATGCGGAAGCCAGAACGAAGAAAAATCGCTGTGCTTGTGATGTCCTTTAAGAGTGAAGTAGCCGGAAATAATCATGAACCCGGCAACAAGTCCGCCAAGAAATAAATAGACCGGAATTTCCCATCCCCATATTGCAAGAGATGGATCGATTTGGGGATTGTTTCGAGTTGAAAATATTTCATTCATAATTTTTTTTCTTTCTTAAACCTCACAGGTCTTTAAGACCTGTGAGGTTTTCCCGGTTTTTGCAAATTACGTTAAATAAAAAATCCTTGGTTGTGTTCCGGCTTCCGGTACGAGCGGATGATTTTTTCGCGATGCCAATAATTTATTTACTTCGCTGTTCGGGTCGTCCAAATCGCCAAAGTACATACATAGAGTCGGACAGACCGAAACACAAGCCGGCTGCAATCCCTGCTCAACTCTGTAAATACAGAATGTGCATTTATCAACATATCCTTCGGGATGAACAAACCGCGCATCGTACGGGCAGCTTGCAATACATGCTTTGCAGCCGATGCACACATTGTGTTCAACTAAAACAACTTTTCCAAGATCGTGAACGTGGCTTGCTCCGGTTGGGCAGCAGCCGACACACGGCGGATTATCGCAATGATTGCAGCGCTCGCTGCGAATTTCCATATTTAATGTTGGAAATTTTCCGTTTGTTTCGTACACAATCCAATCGCGATTGTATCCTTCCGGAACATTATTTTCTGTTTTGCACGCAACAACACAATCCATACAGCCGACGCATTTTTTGGCGTCAATCACCATTGCAAATCTAGCCATGCGAAACCTCGCTTTCAGATTCGATGGCAACGAAATTCATATTCATTCCAGTTCCACCCATCAACGGGTCAATTTCATATTTTGTAATTAGCTGCGCATCGCTTGCGCCTTTACCAAACGCGCGGCGCAAATTTTTTGCCGTGTGTCCGAAACCGTGGACCATAAAAACACATTCCGGTCTAATGCGTTCGGTAGCTTTCACTTTTATTTTATTGCTTACAACGCCATCCTGATTTTTCAAACGAACATACATTCCATTGCGCCAGCCGTTTCGCTCGGCAATATCGGCGTTAATCCACACTTCATTTTCTTCCATCATTTCTGCAAGAATAGGATTTGTTTGAGTTTTGCTGAACGTATGAACCGGCGCGCGTCCGAACAACAGACGAAAAGTTCCGGGAGGTCCCACATTCGGACGAGTGTATTTTGGAATCGGATCAAATCCTGCATTGGCAAGTTGAGTGGAATAAAATTCAATTTTGCCGCTTGGCGTTGGAAATTCTGCCGGAATTCCATCGTCAAAATAATTCGGCATTTTTGGTCCGCGCAAAATTCCTTTTTGTTTTAATTCTTCATAACTAAATCCGCCGGCAGTTAAACGATGTTCAAAATATTCTTCAATAGTTTTCCACGGATAATAATTTGCAAGACCAAGTTTTTCCGCCAATCGTTTTGCCATCCACCAATTTGGTTTTGTATCAAACGGCGAATCAATGACCGGCTGACGAAGCGCAATAAACGGATCGCGGAACCATTCAACATTTAAATCATCGTGGCGTTCAAGATAAATTGATTCCGGCAGAACAACATCGGCGTAGCCGGCAATTTCGCTTGGAACAACATCAACAACTACAAGCAACTCTAAATTTTCAATTGCCTTTAATGTTTCTTTTTCATTTGGAAGCGCGTGGAAAAGGTTTGTTGCATAGACAAGCCATCCTTTAATCGGATACGGATTTCCGGAAATTGTTGCTTCACGAATTCCCGTCGTAATCGTTTCGTGCGCAAACGGATATTTGTTATTCGGATTATCAACTTTTCCTTTTTTCGATTTTGGATATTCGGGATAAGGATAACCGGGCACATTCATACTTTGCGCATAGAAAAATCCACCTTTGCGTCCCCAGCTGCCAAGAAGCGCATTCAACAATGCAATTGCACGGCTGCGTTGAGCATCATCGCCGTACCAAGTAACATGTCTTCCGGGATGCACAAGTGTTGTAGGTTTATAGCGCGACATTTCTCTAGCTGTTGAGCGAATTAATTCCGGTTCAATTCCCGTTTCGGGATACGCCCATTCAGGGGTAAATTGTTGAATGA
>CAYXEE010000329.1:2962-3332 GCA_964463935.1 uncultured Chitinophagaceae bacterium
TATTTTGCAAACTCTTTAAAACCGAAACCGTATTTTCCAACATATTCTTTATCGAACAAATTTTCTTTTACAATTACATTCATCCATGCAAGAAGCAAAGCAATATCGGTTCCCGGTTTAATCGGCAAATAATATTTTGCTTTGCTTGCCGCAATAGAATATCTCGGATCAACAACAATTACGCTTGCGCCGTTTTCTATAGCTTCTGCAAATTCCTGCACTTGCGTATTGTGCATATTTTCGCCTAAGTGACTTCCGATAAGAACAAGACATTGCGAATTTTTAATATCCGTACGTTCCGGCGAACTTACATCTTCGCCAAATGTTAAACGAAGGCCGACATCGCGCGGACCTCTGCATTGTGCAAATG
>CAYXEE010000330.1:0-3315 GCA_964463935.1 uncultured Chitinophagaceae bacterium
ATCGCCCGATTCGCCCAATGTTTCCTGAGCATTATTTTTGCGAAACACAAGTAATTGTTACAGTGTTTTCTTCAGACCAGCAAAATGATGCAGATGTTCTTGGCGCGTGTGCGGCATCGGCTGCGCTGATGATTTCAGATTCTCCGTTCGATGGACCAATCGGCGAAGTACGCGTAGGAAGGGTAAACGGAAACTTTATTCTCAATCCAACATTCAGCGAATTAGAAAATAGCGATATGGATGTAACTGTTGCAGGTACAGAGATTTCTATTGTTATGGTTGAAGGAGAATCTCGAGAAATTTCCGAAAAAGATATGCTTGACGCATTAGCATTTGGACACGAAGCGATTAAAAAGATTTGCGCGGTTCAGAAGGAGTTTGCAAAGGAAATTAATAAAGCTAAACGTACAGTTGTTCCGCCAAATATAAATCCAGATTTACTGAAGGATGTTAAAGGACTCGCTGTTTCCAAATTTAGTGAAGTTGTAAATACGGTTCTGTCTAAAGAACAACGCGTCGAAGCAAATGCAAAAATTGAAATGGAAGTACTTACTGCGCTGGTTGAAAAATATCCTGAACAAGAAAGCGCTATCAAATCAATCCTTCACGACATTGAGAAAGTAGAAATGCGTGAAATGATTCTTGCGAAAGGAAAGCGTTTGGATGGCAGAGGATTATCCGATATTCGTCCAATTTCTATTGAAACCAGTTTGCTTCCCCGTGCGCATGGTTCGTCGCTTTTTACTCGCGGTGAGACTCAATCGTTAACTACGGTAACGTTAGGTACTAAAGATGACGAACAAATTACTGATGGACTTATACAAGAACTTCCGCGTCGTTTCATGCTCCATTACAACTTTCCGCCATTTAGCGTAGGCGAAATTGGAAGATTGGGAACAGGACGCAGAGAAATTGGTCATGGAAATCTTGCAGAGCGATCATTAATAAATCTTCTTCCTTCTGAAAAGGAATTTCCGTACACAATTCGTGTTGTTTCAGATATTCTGGAATCCAATGGTTCGTCTTCAATGGCTACAGTTTGCGCAGGTTCGTTAGCATTGTTTGACGCCGGCGTACCGCTTAAAAAAGCATGCGCTGGAATTGCAATGGGACTTGTAAAAGAAGAAGATAGAGTTGCAATTTTAAGCGATATCTTGGGTAATGAAGATCATCTTGGCGATATGGATTTTAAGGTTGCCGGAACAACAGATGGTATTACTGCATTCCAAATGGATATTAAGATTCAAGGCATTACGCTGGAAATTATGAAAACTGCTCTTGAACAAGCTAAAGCGGGCAGAATTCACAAACTTGAAAAAATGGATGCTGCAATCGACAAGCCCAATGCAAAACTTAGCCAGTATGCTCCGCGATTTACAACAATGAAAATTCCTGTGGACTTAATTGGCGCGTTAATCGGTCCCGGCGGGAAAAATATTCGCAGTATCGTTCAAGAATCAGGCGCTGAAATAAATATTGAAGACGACGGTACGGTTGTTATTGCCGCTACAACCCAAGATTCAAGCGATAAAGCATCCGAATTGATAAATAAAATAACTGCAGTTCCTGAAGTTGGGAAAACGTACAAAGCTACGGTGAAAAAAATTATGGATTTCGGCGCATTTGTAGAAATTCTTCCCGGCAAGGAAGGACTTGTTCATATTTCACAACTTGATATTAAGCGCGTTGCTAAAGTTGCTGATGTTGTTAAAGTCGGCGACCAGTTTGAAGTTAAACTGCTTGAAATTGACGACAAAGGACGTTTGAATTTAAGTAGAAAAGTTTTGTTAGTTGAAGAAGCAAAACAAACTGCCGCGCCTGCTCAATCGGAAAATAATTAACAAATCTAATGTACTAATCAAATCCCCGATGCAACTATAAATTGCAGGGGATTTATTATTTATGGATAAAATTCTTTCTGCTGCAAAATCTTTACAAGGGGAAATCACTATTCCCGGCGATAAATCAATTTCACATCGCGCAGTAATGTTTGGCTCAATTGCCGAAGGAATTTCTACAATACATGGTTTTCTTAACGCTGCAGACCCGAACAGCACAATACAATGTTTCAGAAATCTCGGCGTAAATATTCAAAAGGATAAAGAGAAGATAGTAATTCACGGAAAAGGACTTTACGGATTAACGCAGCCGAACAATGAATTAGATGCTGGAAATTCCGGTACAACAATTCGCTTGATTACAGGAATTCTTTCTGGACAAAAATTTTCATCTTCAATTTCTGGCGATCAATATTTGGTAAAGCGACCAATGAAAAGAATTATCGAACCGTTAATACAGATGGGCGCATCGATTTCTTCAAATGAAAAATTTACTGCGCCATTACAAATTTCTCCCGTTCATTCGCTTCATTCTATTGATTATAAACTTCCTATTGCAAGCGCACAAGTAAAATCTGCTGTACTGCTCGCCGGATATTATGCGCAAGGCGTAACGCATGTAATTGAAACCGAACCTTCCCGCGATCATACAGAACGTATGCTGGGATTGAAAAAAGAAATTGCAAACAATACAACAATTATTTCTGTTGAAGGAGGAAGTAAAATACTTCCAAAAGATTTTATTGTCCCCGGCGATCCTTCTTCTGCTGCATTTTTTGTCGTTGCCGGTTTAATAATTCCAAATTCTGAATTGTTGATAAAAAATGTCTGCATAAATCCATCTCGTATTGGCTACATAGAAATATTAAAAAAGATGGGTGGAAGCATTCATATTGAAAATGTAAGAGAAAACGGCGGCGAACCGATTGGCGATGTCATTGTTAAGTCAAGCACGCTTACTTCCAACATTGTAATTCGCGGCGAAATTATTCCTAATATAATCGACGAAATTCCAATTCTTTCTATTGCTGCGGCTTTTGCTGATGGAACTTTTGAAATACACGACGCACAGGATTTGCGTAATAAAGAAACAGACAGGATTTCTGCGATACTTTTCAACCTGCGCAAAATGGGAATTATCGTTGAAGAATTTCCCGATGGATTTGCATTTCAATCAAAAAGTAATTTATATTCTGCTGAATTTGATAGTTTTGGAGATCATAGAATCGCAATGGCTTTCGGAATTGCTTCGTTAGCATTGCAGGGCGAATCAATAATTCTTGACGCCGAGTGCGTTGAAATATCGTTTCCAACATTTTGGCAGTTAGTAGAATCTGTTCAATAAAATGATTTATTTTTGGCTTCTACAAAACTTAGGAATAGATGTAAATGTGTATGCAGTTAAGAAATTTCAAATAAGACACTGAAGTTACGCAAAATCAAAAAATGCTTCGACTCGGCACAAAAAATTACGGTC
>CAYXEE010000331.1:0-3314 GCA_964463935.1 uncultured Chitinophagaceae bacterium
CACCTGTGGTCAAAACAAACATTATTATGCCGATTTGTAATATCTTTTTCATTTAAATCTTCATCGTACGTATAGGTATTGCCGAGTTTAGAGAAATAAGAAAATTTTAGTTCATAAAATGTTGTCGGCGAAAGCGTATGCGTTATGCTTGCAGAATACAATTCGCTTTCTAATCGCCGCTTGTTGTTAAATTCCGGATATTGTTTGAAATAATGATCGTAATCTCTCCACTTTCTAATAGAATATGATGCGCCGGCGTTTATTTTAATATCTTGAACCGGGCGCGATGTAAATTTTCCTGTTACGCGAGATTTTCTATCGAATAAATCAAAATCAAAATCTCTCTGCAGCGTTCTTCCGCCTCGCGTTGTGTATGTTGGTCCTTCAACCTTATTTAAATATCCTTTTGTAATTATTCTATCCCCTGTAATAAAAAAACTTAACAGTTCAGGCGAATCTGAAAGAAACGGCACGGGTCCGCCAAATGTAAATTCTCCGCGGTACGAATTCCATGAGTTTGAAGTAATTCCAAAATTATCCGTGCCTGCGCGAACTGTCGCTTGATATTTTTCTATTCCTTCGGGCGTGGTAATATTTACTACGCCGGACTGCGCCTGTCCATATTCTGCATTAAACGTTCCGCTCATTACTGTAAGAGAAGAAACGCCGCTGCGCGGCAAATCCATTGCAAGCCCGCCGTAAATCGGATCATCAACGCGAATTCCATCTATGAGATATGTAATTTCGCCGCTTCGTCCTCCTCGTAAATGAATTCCGTCATCGCCGCTTCCGTTATTGCTGTTTACAAATCCGGTAACAAGAACTAACGCTTGTGTAAAATTTGTAACCGGCAGCGAGCGTATTTGCTGTTCATTTATTGTTGTCAGCGTCGACGTTGCATCTTTTTGAAATGCTTGGCGGTCGGCAGAAATTGTAACTTCCTGCATTTCAATTCCTTCAGAAACTAACGAAGCATTAATTTCCGTCGTCAAATCCGGCGTAACAGTTACATTGGTAACAGTTATAGAATTATATCCGAGAAATGAGAATTTAATTTGATACACGCCGGCAGGAACATTCAGAATAATGTAGTCCCCTTTCGTATCTGCTACTCCGCCGTACGGAGTTTCTATAATACGCACCGTTGCGCCGATAAGACCTTCGCCGGTAGCTTTATCCGTTATGCGTCCTTTTATTTTTCCGGTTACGCCGGCAAGTGTAATTGAGGTGAAAAAAAAGAAGAAAAATGGTAACAATCGTTTCATACTGCCACCTTAAATATTATGTGATATATGGTAAGGTAAGAAGTTGTAAGGATGGAATCAATTTGAATTTTTTTTGCGCGAAGATTTTTCGCTCCGCGCCGCAAAGAATCGCTATTCTGCACGGCGCGGCAAGAAAAAAATATTTTACAGCAAATTGCTTGCAAGCTCAGCTAATTTTGAGCGCTCGCCTTTTTCAAGATTTATGTGCGCATACAATTTTTGTCCCTGCATTTTTGCAATCAAATAACTTAAACCATTCGATTGGCTGTCTAAATACGGATGATCTATTTGATAAATGTCTCCGGTAAGAACAATTTTTGTCCCTTCTCCCGCGCGGGTAATAATTGTTTTAACTTCATGCGGGGTGAGATTTTGCGCTTCATCAACTATAAAATAAATTTTTACCAAACTTCTTCCGCGAATGTACGACAGCGGCTCGATGACAAGTTTTTCTTCCTGCATCATTTGCGTAATGCGGGTAAAATTTTGATCGGTTTCTTGATATTGATTTTTTATTACGCCAAGATTATCAAACAACGGCGTCATATACGGATTAAGTTTTGATTCAATATCGCCGGGAAGAAAACCAATATCTTTGTTAGAAAGCGGAACAATTGGGCGCGCCATAAAAATTTGGCGGTATAATTTTCTCCGTTCAAGCGCGGCGGCAAGAGCAAGAAGCGTTTTTCCTGTTCCGGCTTTTCCTGAAATTGTAACCAATTGAATTTCGGGATTGAGAAGCGCGTTCAATGCAAAAATTTGTTCTGCATTTTTGGGAGCAACGCCATAGGCAACTGTTTTTTCAATTCGTGAAACTGTTTGATGATCGGCATTATACATTCCAAGCGCAGACTGCTTTCCATTGCGAAGAATTACATACTCGTTTGGCACAAAATGATTTGTGGGTAAATCTTCCGGATGAATTTCAAACGGATTGCTGTATAATTTTTGAATAACTCCTTCATCAACATTTTCTACTGTACGATGTCCGGTGTAGAGTTCCGTAAGATTTTTCACTTGATCGTTTTTGTAATCCTGCGCCGGCAAACCGATTGCTTTTGCCTTCATCCGCAAATTCACATCTTTTGAAACAAGAATGACATCGCGATCGGATTTTTCCACTGCCAAACAATACGCACAATTCAGAATATGATGATCCGGTTTGTTCGCAGAAAAAATTGATTGTAAATCTTTGTGAAATGACTGTTCCAATCTAACCGTAATTTTTCCTTGTCCAGGAGCAATGCTAACGCCGCCGTTAAAAATTTTATCGCCGCTCATTGCATCAACATTGCGGGCAAATTCGCGCGCATGAAAATTGATTGACTCATTCCCTTTCTTAAACGCATCGAGTTCTTCCAGCACTGTAACAGGAATGACAATATCGTGTTCCTTGAACTGGTAAATACATTGACTGTCGTGCAACACAACATTAGTATCCAACACAAATAATTTTTTTTGCAACTTAACTTCCGACTTTTTAGCCATTGAAATAACGATGCTCCGAAAAGTGAGAAAAAATATTGATTTGCGGCGAAAAATAAATGTAGCAATTGGAACGAAAGAATAAATTCGGGAGGAAAATAGTATGTATATCGCTTATCTTTATTGGCAAGAATGGTCTCTTGTTCAAGAATAACTTTAAGTAATGGTACCAAATCGAATGGAAAGACGCAATAGGTTGGCTGAAAATTTAATAAAAAAATAGAAATTTACTTCATGCACGACATTTTTTTCAACTGCACTTTATCGCCCATTGTAAGTTTAGCAAAATAGACGCCGGATGAAAATTTCGACGCATCAAAATAAGCGGAATAATATCCCGGTTCTTTTACTTCGTTTACCAACGCTACTACTTCTCTGCCAAGCGCATCGTAAATTTTAAGCGTTACCCTCACACCCCTTCCCCTCTCCCTAAGGGAGAGGGGAAAGGAAATTGTTGTTGTTGGATTAAACGCCTGCCCGCCAACAATAAATTTAGGATGGCAGGCGGGGATTCCCGCCAAAAGCATGCGGGAATGACATTGCGCCGCCACGAAGTGGTCCTTC
>CAYXEE010000332.1:0-3314 GCA_964463935.1 uncultured Chitinophagaceae bacterium
ATGACAAACAGCGGACCGTACAAAGTTACGTACCGCTATTTAGCCCAGCCGCCAAGCACGCTTCTTACGGAAGAAGAAGCGAATCCTGTTTTTGACGGATTAAAATTATTTGTTCGCAATGATATTTTTGGAATAGATACTGCAAAATCCGGCTGGCTGATTAAAAAAGGGACTGCAACAGGCGTCTATGGAAAATACAGCGCGGGCGCGCAAGTATTTGCGCCGATTGATTTACAAATAATTTTTAATTCAGTAGATACAACCGCCGATGGAAAATTTGTTGAACCCGGCGACACGCTAGGTTCAATCAGCAGTCCCGCAGGCAAAATAGTTCGCACGCCGTTTAAAATTGTAAATGTAACTAAAGATACCGCTATTCAAAAAATAAAAGTACAGGCGTTTGTGGCAGAACCGAACAGTACGAAAAATAATAAATGGGAATATGGAGAGCAGATTGTCTTTTTAACGCCTCCGCCGTACAGATTAGCGTCAACAAACTCTATGTATGTAGTTACATTTTCAGATACATCATTCGGAAAAAATATTAGTGGAGCGGTGTATCAAATGAAGATGTATCTGCCGTTTTCTTCAAAAGATATCTATACATTTACAACACAAAGCGCAAAGTTTAATCCAAACCTTGCTTCAACACAATTGAATAAAATTAAAGTTGTCCCGAATCCGTATGTTGCGGTGAATGATATTGAACCGACAGACCGGTTGCCGGGAACAACGCGCGGAAGCAGAAGAATATATTTTGAGCATCTTCCGAAAGAATGTACAATTAGCATTTACACAATTGCAGGAGAGCTTGTAAAAGAATTGTATCATTATTCCGGAATTGATAACGGCAGAGAATATTGGGATTTATTAAACCGCGATAATCTTGGCGTGGCGTACGGCGTCTATCTTGCACACATAGATGCTCCAAATGTCGGCGAGCGGATTGTAAAATTCGCCATCATAAAATAAATTTTCGGATAACGGTATGAAAACAATATTGATTATTTTTTCTTTCGTAAGTTTTACAACGCAGTACATATTTTCTCAAGCTCCAAGTATTACCAAAACAGGAACAACGGCGGCGCCGTTTCTAAAAATTTCAATGGGCGCGCGCGCTGTTGGAATGGGGGGCGCATTTACCGCCGCGGCAAATGATATTTCATCGATCTATTGGAATACAGCCGGGCTTACCAAACTGCAGCAAAATGAAGTTACGTTTAATCACGTTAATTGGCTTGTAGATATTAACTACGATGTTGCGGCGGTTGCATTGCCAATTGAAGGATTTGGCACGCTTGCTGCAAATTTTTCAGTTCTCAATACAGGTGAAATGGAAGTAACAACAACAAGCTACCCGGAAGGAACCGGTGAAATGTTTACTGCCGGCGGAATGCTGATAAATCTTTCTTATGCAAGGGCGTTAACGGAGCAATTTTCTATCGGCTTTAATGTGAAATATATTCAGGAACATATCTGGAATATGAGAGCGCAAGGTTTTGCGTTAGATTTTGGAACGCTGTACACAGCTCCAGTTTGGTATGGACTAAACATTGGAGCAAGTATTTCCAATTTTGGTCCGAAAATGAGAATGGAAGGAAGGGATGCTCTGCTTCTTGTAAAAACCGGCGCGGGCAATAAAAATATTGTTAACGCAAGTTATGAATTGGACAGCTACGAACTTCCATTAATTTTTCGAGTCGGACTTTCTACTGATTTGTTGAGAGAAGAAAATAACCGCATCACTGTTGCGGTTGATGCTATTCATCCGAACGATAATACGGAGTATATTAACAGCGGCGTAGAATATTCTTTTGCAGAAATTGTTTCGCTGCGAGCAGGATGGAAATCTGCATACGAACGAGGAGGCGAGCAGGGCTTAACGCTTGGAGCGGGCGTTCAATATTCTCTTTCTTCAATAATGAATTTTTTGGTTGACTATGCGTATCAAGATTTTGGCAGATTAAAAGAAGTTCATTTTTTTACATTTGGATTAAAGTTTTAATTGAAATTTTAACAAACCACATTCTTGACACAACAAACAGCTTTAGCTATATTCACTAACATTCGTGAAACAATAATCAATTATATTAAATACGGATTGCATTTATGATTAAGCGTTACGCCGTTGCATATCTTTGTTTTTCCCTCATACTCATTCAAATAGTTTTTGCCGGAACAACCGGTAAAATCTCTGGGAAAGTAACTGATTCCAAAACTAAAGAAGGAATTCCTTCTGCAGTTGTAACTGTTGTCGGCACTTCGCTCGGAGCGGCTTCCGATATGTACGGAAGTTATGTTATTGTAAATGTTCCTCCCGGCACATATGCTGTTCAAGTATCGTATATCGGTTACCAGCCGACAAAAATTACAAATGTTGGCGTAAATGTGGATTATACCACAACGCTAAACATTCAATTAAACGAATCGAGTGTTGAACTTGGCGAGTATGTTGTAGAAGGAGAACGAAACCCGATGATTCGTCAAGACCAAACGAATCCTGTTGTTGCTGTTACAGCAGAAAATATTCAATCGCTTCCTGTTACATCCATTGCAACGCTTGTTGGGTTGCAAGCCGGCGTTGTAACTTCGGATGACGGAAAACTGCACATTCGCGGCGGAAGAGATAATGAAATTTCATTTACTTTAAATGGCGTGTCGGTTAATAATCCTTATGATAATTTAAGTTCAATCGGAGTTGCTACAAACGCAGTGCAGGAAGTTACAGTTTCCACCGGAACGTTCAGCGCGGAATATGGTAATGCGTTAAGCGGTATTGTAAATTATGTTACAAAAGAAGGCGGTTCAAAATTGAACGGAAGCGTTAGATTTTTAACCGGCGATTATTTCAGCAACGATGAACATGTTTTTCCGCATATAAAAACATATCAGCCGTTTAACAATCCGCGAGCTGAAGCGACACTCGGCGGTCCGACTGGTTTAGACGACCTTTCATTTTATATTTCAGGCGTCTATAACAAAAATAATGGATATTTATATGGCAATCGAATATATAATCCATCTGATTTTTATGTAACGCCTTCGGAATTTACAAGACTATTTCCATATACCGACACACTGGGAAATCCTATTTCCGATCCGAATAATCCCGGGTATGCATATTTGCGTCAAGATACTCGTCTTAATAAATCAACCGATGCGCCGTTTTATTTCAATCCGCTTGGAAGAAAATTGCGATATCAACGTTTGGGAAATTTGAATGTAATGTCTCCTTATTTTGACAGTACAGGATTACCTTCCGGCGACGGCGCATTAGTTCCGTTGAATACAAGTATGGCGTACAATATTCAAGG